>NZ_PDDM01000034.1 GCF_002914585.1 Pseudanabaena sp. BC1403 | reverse complement strand
GAAATTTTGGGCAAGGTTAAAACATCATGTCAGTAAGATTATAGGAAAATGTGAAAGTTTATGGGATGCCGTACAGCAAGCCTTCTGCCAATTGTCCTAACTATCCCTTTCTTTGCTATATTAAACCACTTGGGAGTTTGACCAAGTTGACTTGGCTCTATCTTGGAAGCAATCAAATCTCTGATATCAAGGTTCTGGTAAGTTTGACTAATTTAGCTACTCTCAGTATTAATGACAATCAAATTATTGATCTCAAACCACTTACGGGGCTGACTAAATTAACTAAGCTCAGTCTCAATCGCAATCAAATCGCTGATATCAAGCCACTTGTCAATCTGACTAATTTGACTTCACTCGCGCTTAACAGAAATCAAATTATTGACATCAAGCCACTTACGAATTTGACTATGCTTCCTGAAGTCGATCTCGGCGAGAATAAAATCTTTGATATCAAGCCACTTGTCAATCTGACTAATTTGACTTCACTCGCGCTTAACGGAAATCAAATTATTGATCTCAAACCACTTGCGGGGTTGACTAAATTGACTAAGCTCAGTCTCCATCGCAATCAAATCGCTGATATTAAGCCACTTGCAAACCTGACTAATTTAACTTCCCTCAGTCTTCAAAACAATCAAATAAAAGACATTGTTCCTCTCATGGGTTTGACTAATTTGACCAGCTTAGACCTAAGTAGCACTCAGTTCACATTCAAGGCTCTAGATGACTTAACCGACTGGCCCGACTACAACCAAATAAGCGATGTTGCACCTCTTGCAGGTTTAATTAAGTTGACCAGCCTCCATCTTAGTAGCAATAAAATCAGTAACATTACACCTCTGGCGAACTTGACTAATTTGACTTCTCTCGATCTTGGAGGTAATAAAATCGTTGACATTAAACCCCTAGCGAGTTTAACTAATTTGACTCGGCTCTCTCTCATGAATAATAAAATTAGTGATATCAATCCATTTGCTAAACTAACTAATCTGACCGCACTATATCTTGCTTTTAATAAAATAAGTTATGTCAAGTCACTTGCAAATCTAACTAATTTGACTGAACTCAGTCTCAGCTTCAACAAAATAAGTGATATCAAGTCACTTGCGAGTCTAACTAATTTGACTGAACTCCAGCTCAACCACAACCAAATTATTGATGTTAAGCCAATTATGGGTTTGACTAACTTGATTAATCTCACTCTCGAAAGCAATCAAATTATTGACATCAAGTCACTGGAAGGCTTGATTAAGTTGAAAGTTCTATATCTTGGTGAAAATCAAATCAGTGAAAAGTCTTGTCCAGTCAAGCCAGCATCTATCTGTCGGTTCTAGATATTCCGTAGCGCGATCGCAAGTTTATTGGTGATGATGATCACGGATGAATATGCGATCTACATAGACCGAACAGATTGGCAATTTGGCAAGACTGTATTCAATATTCTGATTAGGACTTAAGCAAGCGCCATAGGAATAGAAGGATGCTTAAGCTGAGTCCGCAAATAATCAGACAAAAGCCCAAATTTAAGTTGCTAGATAGTGTTACCAGCTTGAAAAGCTAAACGTTTAAGATGATGCCAAACTAACATGGCACAGGCGATATGATGACGCTGAATTCTAGACTTGCGGCACTAGCAAGATTGAATACCGAGAATATCCAGCTCTCGGCTATACGAAAGAGCAATTCAAAACGACCTGTACTTGGTTATGTTCAGTTTCTCCAGCACCATAAACGCAAAATAGTCGAAACCACGGGTAGTTTGATATCCCAACTTTTACCTAAATCTATTCATTCTGTTACGGCAAAAGGTTTTGAGCTTAAAGTCATGCTCTTTGTCCTTGCTCTTAGCGTTAATCTATGGGTAGCAACTTAGGTTAATTAATATTGGAATGAATTGTATGTTTGGGAAACTTGTATTGTTGGGTAGTGTGGTAGCAGACTCATTTTGGGTTGCGAGCTTACGTAAATGATCTTCTGATGCCAAACTTTTATTTTCATATCACGACGGCATACAACATCATGCGTATGTCAGGAGCACCAATAGGCAAGCAGGATTTTATGACGCACTTAGTACCTTTCGTGAAACACCATGATTGAAACAGTTGAAACTCAGATTATCAACCTCGAAGAACGGCTCAGGCAAGCAATGCTTGCTTCTGATGTCAGCATTTTAGATGAACTCCTAGCTCCTGAAATTATCATTACCAATCATCTTGGGCAATTATTGAAAAAACAAGACGATCTAGCTGCTCACGCCTCTGGTTTGATCAAGATAAGCGATTTAAAACCTTCTGAACAGCATATTCAAATCCATAGAGAGATAGCAATTGTCTCAGTCCGAATGCAAATATTAGGTAGCTATGATGGTAACCCTGCAAATGGGGACTTTCGTTTCACGCGCATTTGGACTGTCTCTTCTAGGGAAACTTGGCATATCATTGCCGCCCATATTGGTATGGTGATTTAACCAAGAGGAATGTTAAATTCACTGTGAATTAGCCGATGACTGTTAAATCAGGTAAGTAATATCAAATCACGAAAGTGTGGTAACACTTTTGTGATTTAAAAACTAAACCCAGTAAGGATTTTGGAATTAAAAAATGGCGTAGCCATTTTTAGTTTGGTATAAATTTATTTCTATTGCTTCACATGAGAGTCTAATTTACAAAAACTGAGGAATAAAATGAAGATAAATTCAAGATCTATTGCTATACAAGGTTTACTTCTTGCAGCTCTTTTAACGCTGAGTGCTTGTTTTAAAGGCGATCAGGCTAAAGATCAAGCAACGGCCCAAGCAACGGCGATCGCCAATTCCACTTTTCAGCCAAATCAAGCCCCAAAGCCATTAGACACCAGCTCAGCAGTGACTGAAAATCTTGAAGCAGCCAAGCTCAAAAATCTGAAACTACAATCAGTCTTTCCCGAAGATATTGCTCAACCTAATCAACTAGATTTAGCTTACTTTCAAGGTATGGGGCCACTAGAACATGCGGTGCGATTAACAGGTATTCCCACTACCCCAGCGTGGCGCATCAGGTTGCGACTCTATCCTGAAAACACGGGTAGACGCGATGGCTTTAGCTATCGCGTCAAGGTGGATCACTACAATTTGTCTCCAGCTTTATATCGTGATGTTGTTAGCGCCTATGGAAAAGAAAATGCTGATCCGAGTCTGAATAATACAACTCCTCACCAACATATCCAGATGATTTTTCGTCCAGTCATGAATGTAGTCGCTGATTTTGATCCGACATCTCTAAAGCGATCGCAATCTAATGCTACCCAAAATCCCCGTGATTGTAGATTAGTATCTGGTTGTGCAGACCTATTCACGGATTTAGCAGACTCCCAATGGGGCAGTGAGCAAGAACGCAACTTGGTACGCGCTCCTTGGGAGCAGAAACCGAATAGTGTCTTTGCCATGGTACGTGGGCTTTCAATGCAGGCTGGTAAACTTAAACTGAATGGGAATGAGATGGTTTGGAGAGATGGCGAAATTCCCGAAGGGGTCAGTCAAGATCGCCCTTGGATCGAAGTCCTAATCGATAATTATTCAGGTAATGCTGGTGGCTATCAAGCCTATTTTGTTATGCGAGCTGCTGATGACAGTATTATGGCTTCAGTATTCCGTATGTATACCGATGGTGGAATGGTAGGAAATGCGATCGCCTCTCGCGCCTACATTTGTGCACGCGGTAATGAGGCTGGAAAACTTCGCGCTATCTGTTCATGAACTATCCTACAGCTATTGTCGCTTTCAAAAAATCTTTAATAGGTTTGAAGTTAGTGTGAAGGGCTATAACATGCAGCGAAAATAAGAACATGGATAACAAAGCCAAAGTTTACGCCTTATATTTTGCAATTGATGATGTAATAACTTCGATTTGCAGAATCGTCAATGATCGAGAAAGTCCAAAAAAGGTTAACAGTAATGAACTTTTTAATAGATTTTGGACTAAGGCTAAAAACAAATATTCTGTTCTAAACTATGACCTTGTAGCCGAAATGGGAATGACTAATACCAAAGCAGAAGAAGAGTTCGCCAGCATTGCATCAGCAATAAAAATTTATTTAGGAGCATTAGAAACCAATAGTTATTGCTATTTGATTTATAGCTTGTGGTTTGCCTTGAATGCCGTCATAGTTGAGCATTCTCTGGCTGACCCATCCGTAAACCAACATGATTTTTATTATGAGATTCGAGATAGGTTAAATTTGGGTTCACAAAGATATCTATCATTGTCTCAAGCAAATATTGAAGAATGGCAGCATATTGATTCAATCATCAAGTCAAAATTGGGAGATTTTTAAATGAAGTGTCAGAAGATCATCTTTTCGCTAGTGAATGCTTGCAATTGAAAATTGGCAAATCAGATTGCTTATTAAGACAACTTTTTAGGACTAGGCTTAGCCACTTTACCTGCCTGTTTAGGCTTTCCCTGAGCAGCTTTCTTCTCTTTACCCGTTGAACTCTTACCCAAATTCGGCTTAGCCGCCTCATCCAGATCACCAAACTTCTTCGACCACCACCTTTCCTGAGAAGACCAGAAAAAGACCACATCCGCATGATCCTTGCGTTGACGCGCCTGAACATCCGCACACTTCAACATCACCTTATCCACACCATCCTTAGTATAGGGAAACTTAGCCAAAGGCTTACCACAGACAGGACAAGCAAAACTAGTCACCTCTGCCGTCACTGCATTCTCACCCTTCGGTTGAGGAATCTCCCACTGATTGCGGCGATCGCTCCAAAACATCACTAGATTCTCACAGCCATGCTCACACTTGAGAAAATGCCCACCACTGACTTTCTTAGAAGGAATCTTACTAAGCGGATGGTTACAAGCAGGACAACCCACATCCGAAAGCTCATTTTTGCGATCGCTTGGCTGTAAATCCGCACCGAGATTCGTATAAGCCCGCGCTAACATTGGCTGAAAATAAGACTGATGCCAACCAATCAAATAGCTTTGCCACTCTAACTTACCCACCGAGATCTCATCCAAAGTCGTCTCCATCCCTGCGGTAAAATCGGCTCTGAGCAAATCAGGGAAAGTTTTGTGCAACACATCATCCGTAGACATTCCCAAAGCCGAAGGTTCGAGAACCTTACCCTTGAGTAACACATAGTTCCGATCCTTCAGCGTCTTAACGATCGCCGCAAACGTACTCGGTCTACCCACACCCTGACGTTCCAGTACCTGCACTAACTTCGCCTCGCTATACCTAGCAGGAGGTTGAGTTTGTTTCTGCGTAAAACCTGCATTTACCAAAGCCAAAGTCTGACCGCTTGTTAAAGCAGGAATATGTTTATCCTTACTCAAATCATTCCAATAGCGCGTATAACCCGCAAAGGTGAGAATACTGCCCCTAGTCTGCCAAAGCGTGGAACCTGCCTGAATAATCACCCGACTTTTCTGAATCAAAGCATTCGCACATTGAGAGGCAACGGCTCTGCGCCAGATTAACTCATAGAGTTGATGCTGTTTGGTACTGAGATGGTCTCTCACCGTTTTCGGAGTAATACTCAAATAGGTAGGACGAATCGCTTCATGGGCGGATTGAGCAGTTGCCTGTTCGCGATAACGAGTAGTTTTTTTAGGAACATTATCAGGATCGTGCTTTGACAGCCATTCCTTCACCTCAGCGCAAAACTCAGGAGCGAGACTAGTGCTATCAGTGCGGTGATAGGTAATCAAACCCTTACGACCTTGAGGTAAATCGACACCCTCAAACAACTCTTGAGCCACCTTCATCGTCTCTTCAGGCGATAGCCCTAACCTCACTGAGGCAGCTTGCTGGAGCGAACTGGTAATAAAAGGCGGTAGAGGTGATTTTTGAGCCGTGACACCCGTAGCTTCGCGAACGACATGGGGATGATTACGCGCCACTTGAATAATTCGGGTAGCTTCCGCTTCCGACAATACCCGTTTTGACTCCACCGTAGATTCCGTATTCACTTCCGCCGCATCATCGGTGACATCCTGATCGTCAAGCACAGGCTCAATCTCACTACTACCCGCATAAAAAGCCGTGAATCCTTCAGCATATTCCGTCCATACCGACCAGTAAGTAATCGGCACAAAGGTATTAATCTCGCGTTCACGCTGGCAGACAATATGCAAAGCTACCGACTGCACCCGACCCGCCGAGCTACCGCCACTTGTAAGACGCACAAGGGGAGAAACCTTGAACCCAATCAACCTGTCCAAGCATTGTCTAGCGCGTTGTGCGGAAATCAGGTTCAAATCTAACTGATGAGCATTGGCGATCGCCACCTTAACCGCCGTAGGCGTAATCTGGTTATAGACAGCGCGTTTGGGATTACGCAGATGCAGTTGCTGTTGTAAATGCCAAGCAATCCCCTCACCCTCGCGATCGCCATCGGTAGCAAGCACCACTTCTGATGCATTCTTCACAGCAGCGCGAAGTTTAGCGACTACCTGTTGACCTTTACCTTCAGTCAATTGGTAACGACATTCAATTTTGTTGGTATCTTTGTGCATCGTAAAGCCCAAGCTATCTTCACCATCTTTGGCAAGTTCTGTAAAGTGACCAAAGGAAGCTTCCACTTGCCATTCACTACCAAGGATGGCTTGGATGGTTTTGCACTTAGATGGAGATTCAACGAGTAACAGCTTTTTCATATTTTTATACCTATATGGACTTTATCTTGAATCTGGTCTAAAAATCTATGGAGACGATAAACGACAGTGCTTGTAGTCTATAATCATCATTAAAAGTGGCGATCGCAATGGTTCAAACTCCTGTTAAACCTTTAACCCTTGAAGAGTTTCTGAAATTACCAGAGACAAAACCCGCTTGTGAATTTATTGATGGGGAGATAGTCCAAAAGCCAATGCCGCAGGGAAAACATAGTACAGTTCAGCTTGACCTTGGCTCGGCAATTAACCTAGCTCTCAAACCGAAAAAGATTGCCCGTGCTTATTCAGAGTTGCGGTGTAATTTTGGCGATCGCTCGGTTATTCCAGACATCGCCGTTTTTACTTGGGAACGAATTCCTAGGGATAACGATGGCAAAGTATCGAATCTATTTGAGACTGCGCCTAATTGGGTAATCGAGATCCTTTCGCCAGACCAAAACCAAACAAAAGTAATTCGGAATATTCTCTACTGTTTAGATCATGGGACAGAGATGGGATGGTTACTCGATCCCGATGAGGAATTGGTATTTGTATATTTTAGCGATCGCACGATTGCTGTGTTTGAAAATAAAAGCGATCGCTTGCCATTGCCATCCTTTGCAGAATCGTTTCAGCTTACGGTGGGTGAATTGTTTAGTTGGTTAGAAGATTAACTCGTATCGTTGATAGAGATAGACTCAATAAATACCTGAAAAGTGTAAAACATAGTTATTTCTGATTTTCAAGAGGTGTGGACTGCTGTGCATTTAACATCTCCACAGCCCTAGCAATATTTGCCGCATCAAGATCGGTAACATGGGACTCTAAGACCTTCCCCTGCGACTCCACAAGGATCGCATTAACAGGACGATCTTTTGCCTTTAAAGTTATTGTATCTGAGGCTTTTTCGAGATTGAACTTGTAATTCCCCTTGCCATCAGGACGCTCAAAGATAAGATTATTACCATCATCTTTGCCTTTTACTTGCAACAGTTCGCGACAATCCTGCGCCAGTTTCAGATCTCGCTCTGCATCGGTAACTTGATTAGGAGAACTGGGAATAGCAGCAGTTTCAACATCTTCAGATTTACTCTCGGAACTATCCTTACGCAGATTACTCAAACCATCAAACATTGACAGAGCCAAATTCTGAATCTGCGTTGCATAATTGATTTGGTTCTGTTCTGGAGTAACAGCATTCACCTGTTGAGTATCATTAGCACCCGAATTAGGATCGCTACCTTTGCTCAGCATCTGAGATGGTTGCCACGCTTCATCAAATACATCATCTTTATCTATCATCGTCAAATCCATCAAATTACTAGAAGACATTTCTCGTTCAGCGATCGCTAAAATTTGGACGCTATGCAGTTCAACAACTTGGTTAAACACAGTCATGAACTGAGCCATGTCAAGTTCTGGATTCGCAGTAATCATCGCCTTTACCTAACGCTCCAGATCTGGACTAGATTGTTCTAGCATCGACTGAGGCGAATTCATCCGTTGAAACGCTTGCTGAAAGTTGTTTAAATCAGTCGGAGTCATTGCAAGATGAGAGATTTGACCTTCAGTAGTTCGTAAAATATCTTTGCCAGTATGGTTATTGACAATGGCAATATCACCATCCTCATTCCTTTGAAAATTGTAATACCCACCCTTAAAAGACTCCTGCCCAATTTCCGTAAGGACACTTTCGACCACTACCACACCTCTAGCCCCAGCAGGAGCTAGATCTCCCAGCTTATCGATCGCTGCGAGATAGCCCTGATTCTGAGTCAAACTGGCAATATCCACAGTCGTTGTCCTAAAAGCAGTTTTGGTAAAGTCAATTTGCTGGTCAACAGTAGTCCTATCCCCCATAAACACAGCCCGATCGCTTTGCAGTTCAAACTTAGCGATCGCCTCACCATCAAGGTTAAAAATCTCATAGAAATTATCCTGAGATTGAATGCGATAGTTTTCTGCTTCATACTTGCCATCGATACCCAATTTTGCAACTAGGGCAACCGACACCGCCGCCATTACCTGTTGTCTGAAGTCATCAAACGTCAGAGGATTAGAACGTCCCAACTCATCGCGATCGGTGATACCATCGCCATCAGTATCAATGCTGCGAGGATTGAGTCCTATCCGCAGTTCATCGACATCAGTAATCCCATCCCCATCCAAATCGCGACGCAGTAGCTCAGACAACTCTATTTTCGGGAGTTCTCGCCAATCCACATCGATATAGTTCTGCTCAACAGGAACAGGCAATGGCGGTAGATTACTGCCAGATAGCGGTGATGGCTGAATCGGTGTATTGGGAAGCATCGCAAAATCTGGATCGCCTTTATCACGAGGACTACTCAAAGTGACAGTCAAAGCCTGTGAAGTCTCAGGAGCAGTAGAGCGATCTGGTGCAGCCTGATATCTGCGCCACCAATCATCCATGATGTCCTGATCCCATTGCTGGGATACCCGATCCCACTCCGCATCACTGAATCCCAATGATGGAACATCAGGCTGTTGCGTGTTTTCATCTTTCTCTTGCAATAGCTCGTCTTGCTTGCTTAACAATCGCTTCAGCAGTTCCGCCAGAGCTTCAATCGTAGTTTGCGCGATCGCCAATTGCTGAGTATTCGCCTGAGATGCTTCCGATGTCTGTATAAAAACCATAATTTACCTCTATAAACCTTCAGCCCAAGCAGGAACAGTGGACTTAGGAGCATTGGGAGCATCTTTCGCAGGTAAAGGAAAATGCTCTTGAAAGTAATCCTTACGCGAAGCGATCGCCGCATCCGTAATCGGTACTTGATGTCCTTGCTGCACTAATTTAAGCTTCAGTGCCTCCCATTTGGACTTGCTCCTATCAGCCCTCTCCGCATCAACTTTTGGAATTTTGATATGGCAACGCCGAGGCACATTCGCTTCTTTCTTAGAGCTATAGCCAGGAGATATGAGAATACAATTACCTTGCGGTAACTTGAGAAAATCCTCTGGGGCAAATAGTTTGCGCGTACGCTCCTGCTCCGATGTACTGGTGCTAGTCCGACCACCACCCGAACTACGGGACTTGGACTTGTACTTCAAATGCTCATCGTCAAGGTAGTCAGAGAAAATCTTCGCTGATTCAGGCTCAAGGGGATTGAAGATTGCCTTAGTCGCACAGCCACCAAAGATTGCTCTTGATACTTCCTTGCCATAGGTTTCTTCGAGTTGTACGAGATTTTGGAAACCCAACATACAGGACAAGCCATCCTCACGATGAACGTTCAGCCATTGGACAAGGCTTGGTAAATAAAGCGTTGGTAATTCGTCGATCGCTACTAGCAGGGGATCTTCTCGTTTAGTAGACACGACATTACGGGTAACAATCATGTGCAACACCGTCGCCAATAATGGTGCAACCACATCCTGCTTTTCTCGCTTCATGCCGATAATCAGCAATTGCTTGCCTTTCAACTGCAAAGGAATCGTCGTCTTGCCACAGAACACGCTGAGGATATCAGGGGACATGAAACGGCTAAAGAGAATACTCGCAGTCGAGATTACCGAAGCAACGGTTTTCTCAGAATCCGCCATCGAAATCAACTGCCCGAAGCTGGTTTCCACCCAAGTTGGTAAGTTCGCATTTTGGACTCTAGCGGGCAGATTATTCGCACCCAATGCCTTGGCACAGAAAATAATATCGGGATAGGGAGTGGTCTTTGCCAGTAACAGCACTGCTTGAATTAGTTGGTCGCCACTATTGGTAAAGAAAGGGTCTTCACTACCTTTGCCGCCAGACTTGAAGTTGCGATTAAGGACGATCGCTACCTGTCGCGCCATATCCACATCCGCAGCATCACGAATAAAATCAAGGGGATTGCAGATACCACTTTCAGGAAAACTTGGAGCAAAGATACTAACCTGATAGCCTGCCGCCGCCGCCACGCCTGCAATGCATGACGATTGTTCGGCATATTTGTAATCGTAGAGAATAATTGGAAATCCCTGATCGATCGCACTCCGAATCGCAGGGTCAATCACGCCATAGGTTTTACCCGAACCCGTACCGCCAAGTACCGCAATGCCACGATTAGCATCGGGGAGCCAGATCGTCCGATCCGCTTGCGATACCTGAATGACTTTAGGCTTTTGACCCGCAACAGGAATTTCATGGTTAGGTGTAGCCACCCCTGGGCGAGAAATCAATTCGGGCGGAAAAATTAATTTAGGCTTAACGATAAATAGAGACAGCTTATTACGTTCGCGCCGATTAATCTGTTCCTTAGCCTTTTTCCTCGCCGCCGCAATCTCCGCACCATTTGCCCAGTGAGCATTAGCTAACTTATTTTTACTATTGCCACCACCATTCATGCCCAAGAAGACCATACCGATCGCACAAGCCGCAATAATTCCACCTGTGGGTGTGAGTAGCTGATTAGCAATGGAAGCAAGTTCAGGAGGCAAACCATTGGCTGAAGACTTCTTCTCTGCTGACGGGGGAGAACTGTCCATTTCCTGAGAATACGCCATCTCTACAGGAACGAGACAAGCGATCGAAACCGCGATCGCCAGCAAAAATATTTTCTTGGGGATTTTCTTGGAGAGATTCTTTTGGCTAAACCAAAACATCAAAAAATTCATGGCAATCTATTTGCTGAAAGGTTTGCTAGTGGAAATCGGCGTGTTGACCGCCGCATTACTGGGAACGGCATAGGGAATCGCGCTTTTTTCTTGGAGAACAACCAAGGGCAAGGGAGGCGTAATGTAGGGAGTACAACCTAAATCCACAAACCATGACCGCTGACACCAACGAAACCGCAGACCGAGGGTAATTGTGCCTGAAGCCTCATCTAAAGATTCAATGGTGACGCGAAAAGCATCGCCAAAGGGATGATTGCCTGCGGGACCGCGATTGCCAAATAGACCACCTAAAAACCCGTAACCATCGGGTACTTGTTGTGATGCGGTCATCCATTGCTTGCCAGTATAGTAACCACCTGCAAAGTCCGTAACCTCTATATGCGGGCAATCATTATTACCATCGCAACCCACCGCTTGAAATCCAGACTCGGTAACGCCACCGCTAATCGGATTGATGCGATTCTTCTCCCTATTGCCAAGGGCAATATCCACCATGCCAAACCTGACATTGGGCAGTAATGCAGGTGCATTGGGAAATTGGGAAAGACTCAGTTTACCTAAACCCGTAGCATTCAAATCCGATAAAACCACGCCCGATGCACCTTGAATATTGTCTAATGGCAACTGAGCAAATCCCGCAATCGATTCAAGACTATAGATATTTAACCCATCGCCCAGACTGCCCAAGGATAAATTGCCAAGATCTGGGAAAGTATTGACTAATTGTCCCACGGTCATATCAGAGATTTCACCACGCAGACGGTTGAGATTGGCAGATCCAGATTTCTGAGTAACCAGATCGAGGATGGGTTGAACTTGGCTCAAAGGCTGATTACGCAGATCTGGCAGCGACTGCAACAAACTATTAATCGTTTGCTGTGAAGTGAGTTCGCCCAATTGACCGAGACTGACATTGACAAGGGAAACACCAGCACGACTAGAGATCGCCTGTAAGCTCATTTGCTCTAAACCCAGAGACTGAAGCGAACCCACCGTCAGATAGCGATCTGGACTGACATAACTACCGATCGCCAGATTAGTTAATGCCGATGGAGAAAGTAATTGCGATAGTTGTTGCTGCAATTGGGCGGTAACTTGGATTTTCGGTAAATTCTCGAAACTGATTTGCGTAAAATCAGGAATCATCACCGATTGAGCGTTCCCAATCGGTTGCGTGGACATGGGCAAAGACTGAGCCGTAGCAAAATCAGCATTGAAAATAGCGATCGCCCCAGAGGAGATCGCTAACGCCGTTATTTGGATGATACTTTTATACAACATGATTAGAAATCCAACGAGGTTTTATTCATTTGAGATGGAGCAGTCGGTGTAAGCGGAGCAAGGCGAGGGATTTGAGCATCGGGAACGACTTCCAAAATGCTGTAGGCAGGAGTGGGGACATTCAGGACTAATTGAAACTGATAGAGATTTCTCAGCCCCCCTGCGCCTGTAGTGATCACAGTTAGGGATGTGAGATCGCCTCTTGCCGAGGCAGGTAAATTCATATCCAAATCAATCGGTTGAGCGAGTTGCCGCAGATTAATTACCGTTGCCCCGCAATTGCTGTCTTTTACGCTGTCCTTACAGAGGGGACTGTCATAGTCCATGACCACCTTAGAAGGATTGCCCAACCGCACCTTTTTGATAATCTCGCCTGTTTTGATGAAGCTGATATTGAGAGATTGCATCGGCGATAGGCTAACTACTGAGGTTACGCCGCTTACACCCATCGCCTGACTGACACCAATCTGCCGTTTGGCAGGAAAGATCGTCTCGGCATGAGCGATCGCGGGCAGAGACAAGACTAGAATAGCGACTATCCCTGAGATGGCATATTTTCGACATGGCAAAAAGTTCATAACCATAGAACTGGATCGTTGATAGAAGGTTGGTATTAGCTAGAAAGTCACAGTTTGATTGACAAACACTTGCAGTTCCTTCCCTGCGGGGATAAAGAAGACATTAGGACGGGTTTTGATATCCTCGATCGCCTGTTGACTGCGACGATTCAGAGTTTCCGAGAGAATGCCAAACCCACCACTGATCGCCGCACCAAGATAATTGGGTGGTGGTGCAGTACTGATCGTGGCACTACCGCCAATCGATGAGATGCTGCTAGTAGTTGTGGGACTGTTGGTAAGTTTGCCAACTTCAGCTAACGCCGAAGTAATGAAGCTCGCCACATCCATCCCACTAATTTCCGAACCGCGATCGAAGTACTTGTCCGAGACTAAAGGCGAACCCTTTGCACCACGAATGGAGATGGCATTGGGTGGTGGAATCAACTCGCGCCCAGAGATCGCTATACCCACCACATCCAATTCAGCTAGCCCCGACTTGGCATCGAGGGGACGAGCAGTGACAATTAAAACCGCATCCGCAGGAATTACAGGCTTACCATCCGCTGTCGTGATTGGCTCTTGCAGAGTGACAATAAATTTGGGAACAACTCCAGGAGCGCTACCCATAATCCGACTGCCATCGGTGGAGAACACGACCGATGTTTTCAAAGCGGCTTTAGCCGTCGTCCCGACCAGCAAAGTATTCGCAGGTGTAGCGCTTGGCAAGGATTTTTCCGCTTGAGCGAGATAGCTGGTGAGTGAATTTAAGGGTGGTTTCTCAATCGGAGGACTTGCAGAATTGGGATTGTTTGCATTATTTGTAGCAACTGGACTGACCGCGATCGCTTTCGGTATTTCCGCAGGTGCAGCCAGATTGCCATAACTGCCAATACTTGCCAAGCGCTGCCATTCATCGGCGGGATTTTTAGCTTCAGGTGGACTCGCCGCAAAGTTACGAGGCGGAAGCATCACAGGAGTGGGCTGTGACATCACCTGTCGCATCGGTATTGGCTCAAGGGGTGGAGCCGATAGATTTCTCACGGGTGAGACGGTTGGGAGATCGGCAGACTGTGCGGGATTGGCTTCTAACTTGTCTTTGGAATCAGCTTTAGAAGCCAATGCATCTGACTTTGGTAGATTGCTTGGACGCAGTGTTTTTGATTTACCCGCAGAAAGCTGACTACCTAAAGCTAAATCCGTTTTGAACTTGGCAATTTCCGCATCCTTAGGATCGGTGGTCGAGGTTAGGGCAAGCTTTTCATCATTGGATTTAGCCGTTAATTGCTTGGCATTAGATGGCGACATAATGCTATTCATGAATAGCCCCATCAGCAAAAATCCTAGAGAACCAACCCCACCAACTAAAGCAATCTTAGAAAAAGGACTACTAACAATACCCCTAATTGTCCGATGTTGCTCTGGATCTGGGTCATCACTAAAATCATCGATCGCCAAGCCCGCACCATTTAGGGTATCGGGTTGAAATCCAGTTAACCGAGCAAAGTCAATTTCATCGGTTACGCTTACTGATTGTGGTTCTTGAACTTCGGTAATCATTACAACTCCTTGAAGTATCGACAAAATAAGAAAGGTTATTTCAAATCATTTCTGGTGAGATCCCGCATGGCATAGATTTCTAGCCCAGAGGATCTCACTTTGAAAATGGCTTGCTCCAGAGGTGAAGCATCGGCTTTCAGATTCGGTACATCGATCGCCTGAATAAAGATTTCCTTGTTAAAGGGAACCGATTCGCCAACTTGATTGAGGGGACTGAAAGTAACCAGATTTGCCACAAGATTGACTTTCCATTTCCCTTTCTCAATCTCTTCAGGAGCGGTAATCGTCTGCGGCACGAGGATTACCTTGCTGCTCCCTGAGAACACTTCTATCGGCGTGAGTTCCGAGATCGACGAGAGCAATCCTTTACGGAAATCTTCAGAAAAAGCAAAGCTAGCTTGCCATGCTGTAGTGGTGATTTTCTTTTTTAAACCCTTGTCCGCCTTAACTTCCACACCAGTATCCAAAAGCGGCTTGCCATTTTGACTAGCATCAGAGGGCAGTTCTCCTGTCCATGTCATTAGCGCCATCACCTGTTGCGTGACAAACTGCTTCACCACTTCAGGAGATCTGGTTTTATTCTCGCTAGCGATCGCCGTAATCGCTTTCCCGCCTGACAATTGCACGAGCGTAGGTGGTTTCTGGGAAGCAAGGGAGGCATATGCACCAATCAGAGCGATCAGCCCTAGGCTATTCAGTGCCGATAAGCCAAGTATGCCGAACAAAATCGATACCACCAGTACGTCTTTAGGAGTTTTGGCTTTACCACGGTGGGATAGACCAGCAGGAATAAAGCGATGGAAAGCATTAGTTTCATCTGTTTCTGGTTTTGGTTCAGTATTCACTTCAGTATTTGGATATGAGTTCATGGGAATTACCTAGAGATGCGTAGACCGATATTTAAACCTGCGGAAGCGGCAGCACTTGCCGCCGAGAGAATGGCGCTAAATATTGCCATGCCACCACCCGCCGATAGGGATAGCGCCAGAATTGGTGCAAGTAGTCCGAGAACAATTGCGATCGAGAGCGTATCCATCTGTGCTGAAGCCGCGATCGCAGTGGCGGCAAGTCCTGTGACGATGTTCAAGCTCAGCTTTGCCATGCCCAATGACCAGAATCCTGTCATCCATGCATAGAGAGGCTTTGCGCCAATCGGTAGTAAGGAAGCCCCAACCGCAAGAGGACCGAGTAAACCTGTCAGTAGAAACCCGACTTCAATCAAAGCCTGAAATGCCGACTGCATCGCTACCATAAAAGTCTCGATCGCCGCCAGCATGATTGACCTTGAAATCACCGTGCCAGGAAAGAGATTGGTAACGGCTTCGAGAGGGTTTTCACTTGCCTTCTGGATTTGTTTTTGCAACTTGCCCACCAGAGCCGCAGCAACTGCACCATAGTTAGATTGATAGTTACCGAGCAAAGCTTGAGCTTTGGTATTCACCTCTTGTAAGCAGACCTGCATCTCCTCATTTTTGGTGAGTCCATTGCATTGCTGACGGTAGGCAATGATTTGTTCTTGGGTAACGGAGAAATCAGCTAGAGCTGATAAGGTTTTCTCCAATTGGGCGGTGGAGGTAATTGCGCCTAAGACCGAGTTATTGGCATTGTTAATCACCGTCCGCATCCCATTGGTGAGTCCGATCAGGTTTTGACCACCATTGGTGAGCAGCACAATCACAATTACCGGCCAGATTAACTCGCCAAATTGACGATAGCTCTGGTCATCAATCAGGTTTTTAGTGAATTGGATGATCCATAGCAACAGCGAAGCCACGGCAATGATTAATCCCAGATTGGTGAGCGCTTGATAAAGAGTGCCATTAAAGGCAAGTTCCCAAGTGTTCTGCCATGAGCCTTGTACCGCTAGCGATACCTCTTCGGAATTATTGACAATCGCTTGAGCAATCAGCATCGGTTATCTCACTATCTTAGAAAGGTATAGGGCATCCGTTGTTGAACCGTAGAATTACGCTCGATCAGCCGATCTTGGCGATCGCCCTTGAGTGAAGCGTTAATCTGGTCGAGATTAAGCAAAGATGTTGCACCCTGTTGGGTTTGCTGCACTTGCAGAGCTAACTGTTGAGCATCAATCTGAGCGCGTTGGCTATTCTGTTCGGCAACCTGTGAGTTCTGGTTTGATAGTAGTTCCAGTTGATTAGCTACATTACTAACCTGATTGGCATTGTTACCAAACTGGGAAGCAATATTGGCAAGGATTGCCGAATTACCCGCATTCTGTTGTGCCACGATCTTGAGGACATCCTGTGTCGATAAGGCGGCTTGCGCCTGTTGTGACAAGCCATCTACCTGTTGGGAACGGGATAATGAGTTCTGAGCAAAGGTAACAGAGTTCGCGGCCATCTGCTGGGAGACATCAGCGATCGCCGTGCTATTTTCCGCACCTGTCGCTGTATTCAAAGATAGCTGTCCAACGTTTTGAGCATTAACGAGCATATCTTCAAGGGTTTTCTTCAGCCTTGCTTGTCCTTCTTCTCCCAATACATTTTGGATCGAGGTATTCGTAATCGCCGAGGTGACCACACCTTGATTGATCGATGTGCCATTTAGTCCTGCACTGTTAAAGGCTCCCTCGATCTGAGCAAGGACTGTGGCTTCGGCTTTGCTGGGATCTGGTAATCCCAGTTGCCCGATTGACTGAGTAATGGCAGCCTGTACCTGTGGTAAGTACTGCCCAAGTAGCTTGTCCATCTGCGCTTTTAAGAAATCGCCAGAATCGATCGAGGTAATCAGTTGATTGACCTGTTGGATTAATCCTGAGAGTTCGGGTGGTAATGGCACTTGAGCTTCCGCAGGGCGGGGACTAAATAGCAAAAGCGAACAGGTTGCGAGGCTGATGACTGCAATCTGATGAGTTTTTGGCTTGTTCATGGCAGTGGGGGAAGTAGTTTCTAGTGATTTGAAATTAAGCAGCCAATTCGGGCAGTTTCAGCTTGCGCCCATCCCTCAAGGCACTTGCCATCTCGCGTGAAAAAGCAGCCAGTCCTTTGTATGGATCTGCCATCGCCAGCATGTAAGCGGTACGTGCCTCTTGCTCATCGGGATTGTTTGCCACTACGCCCAGTTGGATATAACTAGGGAAAAAGCGCACGAACGTATAAATGCCCGCATCATCTAGCAACCATTGCGAATAAATCGCCTCACGTTTCGGGAAGAACCGCTCCTCTGCATTCTGGGCAATCACCTCTCTGGGATATTTGAGGATGCTGACAAAACTATCTACTGCCGATGGTTGGATGCGACCAATCAATCTGGTGGATAGGTTTTGCAGGATTTTTGGCGCAGAGGGCGATCTCGCGATCGTGTCGGGGTCTTGGGCGGAAATAATTACTTTGATGTCTGCCTTGGCTCCATTGGCACAGAGCCTTGCTACCATTTCCGAGATGGTGGGATATTCAAATAAAATTGGTGCTTCATCGATGAACAGGATGCTGGCAGGTGACGATAAAGCGCGTCTTAGGGCGGCGGAATATGCCGATAAAGCTAAAATTGCCGCATCCTCCGCTTCCGATAGGTTTCGCAGGGCAAACACCAACAGTCTCGCATCACTGCGAAAAGTGGATGGACGGGAAATAGCGCGACCAATTCTAGAATTAAGCCAGAACCGCAGTTGAATCACAATTTGATTGGTGGCTTGATCGATCTGTTCGCTATCGGCAACATCGGATGTAATAGCTGATTTCCCTTCATTCAAAAAGTAATCGAGAAAGTCCGACAGAGTGGGCATATTACTCCATGCCTCTGTACCGAATCCCTCTGCGATCGCCCGATCGTATCTGGCTTTGATTTGCTGATCGTCAAAGAAGCTATTGACCACAGGTACTAAAAAAGCCCTAATCAATTGCCGCAGTTGTCTTTCCGATGAGGACAGGTCATGCTGACTTGCCCCAAATACCATTGTCATGAGCGCCGATTCCACAAAGGATTTGAAATCCCGTAGCCTTTCTTCTGCTTGTTCGGGGTCAAAGGTGCGTAAATCTGGCAATTCCAGTAAATTCGATGACTCTTTACTGATATCAAAATAGGCTCCCAGTTCGCCTATGAAATGGGTATAGTCCGTAAACGTACTCGTGCCATCGGGTTTTGGGAAATCGAGAGCCACAATTTGCTGTTCTTGGCACAGGGCTTGAGACAAAACTGCCGATACCAATACCGACTTACCCGCACGGGTAGTCGCGAAAATACCGATATTGCGATGCTTTCGCACGTCGATATAAATAGGCATTCCACCTTCTTCCGTAATCAATTCAAAGCCAGTCTCATCGACCGATCTAGGCATCACACAACCCGTAAAAGCAACTGCTTCATCGGATAAATAAACATGGCGACGGGGAAAGGGTTGAGCCAGCAGATTACCCACGGTCACGGGTAGGGTTTGTTTCCACATTAGCCATGCATATTCAGTTTCGCGCTCTACCCACGCAGGACGCTGGAAGCAACTGCAAAAATAGCGGCAAGCATCATCAAGGGCGATCAGGTTAGGACGACGGATTAAGACAGCTACAGCCACGTTAATGGGCATGGCTCCCTCATAAAGCGCTTCTTGAGCCTTGACTGCTTTTTGCTGTTTCAGTGATGCATTGACGTTGATGTTATTCAAGGAAGCGGACTGTTCTTGCGAGACAATGCTTTGCTTCGTCACCCGTTGCATATTTGCTTTGACAATGGTTTCATTTGCCCTTGTGAACTGGCAGAATACTTCCGTATTTGCTACAGAGTCGCGGGCGATCGCCTCCCAGAGATAGCGCATCTGCTTACCCTTGGATACCCAGCCCCCTGGTTTATCCATGAAGGTGAGTACGCCAATATATTCACCATTGAGATGCACAAAGCCATTGTCAGCAAAAGGAATTGAATCGGGACGCTCTAGTAATAGTGTTTTTAGATGCACCTGCGTATTGATGCGCTCTTCTACACCACGCTCGGACATCACCAGTAATTGGGGAATTGCAGGTGGGTTGCTGCTATTAAATTGCCGCCAGAGGTGTTCCCATAGTTCATTCTCAGTCAAGGGTCGCAGGTCTAAACCCATACGATTCACCAGAATCTGTTCCCAGTTCAAGAACCCATCGGTAAAGGCTTTGGCAAAAGCAATCTCATGACGCTCCTGCTCAATTTGCTTTTCCTGACCCATTAGTTGCTGTGATAGTTTCTGTATCCAAGCCAGTGCTTTTTCAAGCACATCATTGCCACCAGCCGTCGCACCACGCAGGGTATAAGTGGCATAAAGTCTCAGGAATTTAGGTTTGCGTAGTCCTGACTTCGCTAATTCCTGCACCCTCTGCTTTTCACCCATTACCAGAAACTTGAGTTGCGGAGTATCCGCTTGTTCGTATAGTTCTTGGAGTTGCTGTTGGCGATCGCTGTCGGAGCTAACTGAACCAAAATGCACCGTCAGCTTTTCACCATCAGGAATATCTTTTAAACCTGATTGAATCGCCTCAAAGAGCGATTCTTCCTGCTCTGTTGAGAGGGTGGTGTGAATCCCCTTTGACTCCCAGCCAAATACAAACTGCAATGACTCCAGCGATGATTGACCTTGCTTGAGTACAAAGCAACTAACAGTGCGACCGCGTAGCTCAAACTTGAGCAGACATTCCACGGCAAGCTCTTTTTCAAAGTGGCGATATCGCTTCTGACTAACGCTCTGCATATTTCTTTACCTCCTGCTTACGCATTCCTCTGTACTGATAAACGCCTCGCGTCCATCGTGGCACAGGGATAAATTTTGATAAAAATCGATAGGGCTTTGAACCAGTTAAAATCCACCATGTCGCATTGCCCCAAGCCACGATCAGCAATACCCATAACCAAGGCAGATTTAGAACCACGTAGCAAATCATGAACAGGGTAAAGCTGATAATTGCCCAAGGAATGATTAGCTCGGTGGGAAAAGGTCCAATCTTGGGACTTGCACCCAGAATGGCATTGACCTTACGAAATTTGTAATCTTCTGCCATAGCTTTAGGTTGCACCCGTGATAATGCCTGCCAAAATGTCACCCATCGTCACCGTCACTACCAGAATCAATGGTGTCCTTGCCATTTGCTGCCAGTCATCATCATTTCTGGCTGATTGAATCACCTTTACAAGTCCAATCCCCAGATAGATTACAAACAAGGCTCGCAACACATTGAAAATCAAAGCAACAAGTCCTGTATCGATGCCAGGAATTGCACCCGTCATCCATGTCTGGGTTTTGTTAAAAAACTGGGCTTGGGCTGGCTCAACAGTAAAAATCAACAGCAAGCCGATCAGGAAGCCAATTACTATGCCCAGTAATAAAACGGGACTGTACTTGTAATGCCGAATCATTTGCTCGAATTTGCCATACAGCATCAGCAATACTTTCGGGAATGCTAAGAGTAAACCAATTAAGGCAAGTAGCGCCGTTAGATACATCCCTTTAGAGTAGGTAAAGGTGATAACGATTCCCACAATCGCAGCAGTCAATGCGGCTAACTGAGGATCTTGGATCTTGTCGAGGAATTTACGGCGATGAGGACTATAGGTTACTCTCATCGGATTAATTGAATCGGTTTTCATTGTTGCTATCTAGCTAAAATTGGAGATGTGATAACCAAAAGGCATAGGTCGCAATGCGATCTCATCACCTTTGAGCTTCAGTTCTTGGAAAGCATTTTTATCGATAGTTCAGTTCTAGTCAATAGCCAAACTCTATACGCACAGTCAATTTAGACTGTATTTGAAACATTATGATCGCCTCCGCCGATCTGCTAAAGCATCATTTAAGCCACCTTGCAGATATTGCTTCCGCAATCGCCAGAGACGGGTTCTTTTAACCCTCAAAACCTTCATTACTTCTGAGATATCCACACCGTCATGCAGGGCTAGTAATACCTGTGCGCGGTTGATCGTTGACGCATGACTATGACCTTTTAGGCATAGGGTTACACATTGACGATAATCGGCTGTGGTGAGCGTGATTTTTAGTCTTTCCATGTTTCAAATAACGTTTTGTAAAGTGACACTTTTTCCAGTTAGTCCCAAGGTGTGCAGGTCGATCTTTTAATGCTTTGTACTGCTAATCATTGATTTGTCCGACAATTATTTGTTAATTTCTTTGACTGAAATGTTTCATGTAATTATATCTTTCGAGAATGGATAAATTATTCTCAAGAATGTTTAAGAGCATTCTGTCAATCTCTAACTTCGATTACTTGACCTCTTTAGTAACTTCTATCAGCATAATCTTCTCAATTAAGTTCTGGGAATATTTCAAAGGGAAGATTCAGGATATCTTCTAGCTTTTGTTGAAGAATAAACTGATTAGCCATCGATCGGTAAGCGCTACATAGACAATTGGATCTATTGGTCAATAATGCTTATGGTGGTGTGCGATCGCTAATCTCGTCTAGTGGTAAACCCTTCTGGGAAGCAGATATAAATCTTTGGGATGCTTGCAATCAAGTCGGTTTGCGAAATCACCATGTGGCAAGTCATTTTGCAGCGAAGATGACGACCAAACGCAAGCAAGGTTTGATCGTGACGATTTCTTCTTGGGGTGGTTTAGCTCCTATCTTTGGTGTTGCCTATGGTACTAGTAAATCAGCTTGCGATCGCCTTGCGGCGGATATGGCTGTCGAACTCAAGCCATTTAATATTGCTTCGATTTCACTTTGGCCGGGGATTGTTGGCACTGAACAGTTTCATCAGTTGGCGGATGAAAACCATGAGGGTAATCTTGGTGTAGCCGCGATCTCTGACAAGTTTAATTGGGAGACTCCTTTATTTGTCGGTAGGGTAATTGCGTCACTTTGTAACGATCCAGACCTGATGATGTGAACTGGCAAGGTTCAGATTGTGGCGGAATTAGCAGCGCGTTATGGAATAGTTGATTAATATGAGTATCGTCCTGTTTCTTTACGCTCTCTTAGGTTTTTATTGGCGCAAGCTTTCTCGACTCTTAAAAGTATAGCTACGTTCGTTCCCGATCTGCGAGCGCCTTGGTGGATTCTCTTGTTAACTGTTCTCAAATCTCCCAAAATTTGATGATGGTTGTAGTTGCTACTTGATTCTTTAATCCATGATGATTTTGCTATAAATCTGCTATAAATAGAAAGATTTCTCAAAACATTTAGATAATGTTCAAGGTTTCTTTCTGTCTAATTTTTAGGCGGAAAGCAATTTTTAATAGTCAACAGAAAAAATAAATTCTATAAACTAACAATGGCTCATTTTTCCCTCACAAAAACATATTGGCTGGTTGGATTCGGTAAAATACCCACAAAAAATGCTATTTGGCACGATCAAGACTTATTTGCTACATTCGGTTCTCCATCTTCTATGGCCTTTAGTGCATCTAAAAGATTCGTAATTGTGGGAGAGATAACAAAAGGACTTAATCTCAATGATATTGTCCAAATGTGGGAGAAAGATGGTCGTGAATGTTTAAGAAACATTTACAGCTTTTTTGCTTTTGTTATTTGGGACTGTGAGAAACATCAGCTACATTTGTGCAGAGATGGAGTGGGTGGCAAGACTCTGTATTACACAACCGACCATTCATCATGGTGGATAGCCCCTTGCTTGCAGTCTTTACGCCCCTATCATCAAGCAGAAATAGACCCCATTGCTCTCAGAGATTATCTATGTTGTGCTTTTGTTCCAGGAGAACGCACAATGTGGAAAGGAGTAAAAGAATTGTCTTCTGGAAATGTTTTAACTCTGCCTCAAGAAGAAACAAACGTCTTTTGGAGAATAGAAGATAAGAGTGAGTCAGAAATAGAAGATATGGGTTACTATGCCGATCGCTTACGCAACCTATTGTTACAAGTTGTTCGAGAAAACTTGCCTGAACATGAAAAAGTAGGGGTATTTTTGTCGGGCGGGCTAGACTCCAGTGCCGTAGCCGCGTTGAGTGCCAAGATTCATCAACAGGAAGTTATTGCCTATTCTATTCACTTTGGGAAGGACTTGCCCAACGAGTTAGAGTTTTCTAGTTTGGTAGCCCAACATTGCGGTTTAGAACATCAACTTTTAGAAATTTCCTTTAGGGATATGTGGAAGTTTTTACCAGAAGCAATGGCGCTTTTAGACGATCCGATCGGCGATCCTTTAACAGTTCCTAATTTACTATTGGCAAAATTAGCAAAGCAATCAGTTTCGATCATTCTCAATGGCGAAGGCGGTGATCCTTGTTTTGGTGGTCCCAAGAATCAACCGATGCTACTTAATCAAGTGTATGGAGGAAATTTAAACACAAGTTATTTGCGTTCATTTCAAAAATGTGCAGATGATTTACCCCAACTGCTCAAACCAGAGATTTGGGAATTAGTTAAAGATCAGCCATTCTTTTTTGAATCCGATCTAAATTCAGACATGGATTTTTTGCAGAAATTATTTATGATCAATATTAAATTTAAGGGCGCAGATCATATTCTGACTAAGGTTAATAATTTATTAGGAGCAGTTGAAATAGAAGGGCGATCGCCTCTATTTGACCCGCGAATCGTAGATTTAAGTTTGAGTATGCCCATCAACTGTAAGGTGTCTGGGGCGATCGAAAAATCGGTCTTAAAACAAGCGATGATTGATTTTTTACCGACAGAAATTATTCATCGCCCCAAGAGTGGCATGATGGTTCCTGTGCAGTTAGGGTTTCAAAAGTATTGGAACAAGCAAGCTAAGGATTTATTACTATCAAAAAATGCGGCGATCGCACCCTATTTACAGACAGAAACCATTCGATCTTGGTTAAACTATCAAGGCGATCCTTGGAAGCGCTATGGGGTTAAATTATGGCTGTTAGTAAGTCTGGAACTATGGATACAACAACACCGATAGTTAGCCAAAGTTTTCAACACCATAGAAACTATCACCACCCAAAATAATTAAATCACTATCATTACCTTCGATCGCCCCTGATTGTTCTCCTAGATATAAGCAACGGCTGAGAGTTTGGAGAATGCGTTGGGGAGAGAAAAATTCTAAAAGCACATAATTTCCAGCATCAAACCATTTTAATTCTTCAGTGGTTAAATTGTCGCGAATTTCTGATTCTAACCCCAAAGACACCCTAATTGATTGCTCACTACTTTGAGTAACAACCGATCGCTTGGCAGATAAAATCTGTCGAGGGGAAATCCCCACATCCATTATTGCAGTTGTTTGTCCGCCAAACCATTGGGAGTTGTATTTGACCATATTAAGAGTCCGAATGCCATCTGGACTGCAATCATGTAACACAAAAACTTTCAAATCAGGATTACGCCTTGCCATGATCATTATTGTTTCAAAAATACTAGAAGGATAATGATTTATACTTACAATTCCACTGTTATATTCAAAGTGAAAATTATTAGACAGTAACATCTGGGCAATATTGTCGCTCTGACAGATAATCAACCGATCAAAGCTGTAATTGGTAACATCGACTCCTGGTAAATTAGGAACAGAAAAATTATTCTCATTGGTATCCAATAGTAATTTTGGAGGCGCTCCGTGGGCAGATATCCATTTTTCTAGTAATGAGTCAAACATTTGAGGTGTTATTGGTGGAGTGGCTTCCATTGTGTTAGGAATCCTGCGAGCTTGCCAAACGCCTAAACCGACTGCGCTAGCTCCTAAGATGAAGAAAATTCCAACCCCTAGCAACTGTTGCAAAAAAAGACTTACAGTGGCAGCATTAAGTAAGATAACTCCCAAAGCTTGGAGTGACCTAGCCCTTGTCAGTCGTTCGCGGCGAAAATATTTAAGATCTTGACTAATAAGCCACAATCGCACAAACCACCAGATAGAGTTCACAGTAGAAATAATTAATGCTGATTTGATAAAAGCTTCATTAAACGACAATGTAAGTCGTGAATCTGATACAAGAGCTGGAGTTATAATCACTACTAGGAAAGCCGAAAAGCCAACAGATGTAAAATAAGCACGAAGCCAGTCACGGACAGAACTGTTTTTTCGTCGTGGCAGAGCATGGAATAACTGCCCTTTTGTGAAAAACAAAGTATCGTTAGCAGATATATTATTTAAAATCTTTTGGAAACTAGGATCAGTAAATCGACAATCGCTTGGCATTGATGTTGGTTCAAAAGCAAAGCGAGTGCCACACTTTTGACATTTACCTTGATTGTTTGTCCTGTCTCTTAAATTGCTGTCTGTACCGCAGTTAATGCATTTCATAGATTTATTTCATTGATATTTGCTTTGATAGTAAAACGCTGTAGTCTTCTCTTTCTCGAATTAAGTAATGATCGCTTCCTTTAATTAATACTTCGGCGGGCTTAGGACGATGGAGAAAATGGGAAGACATGGCATATCCATAAGCACCAACATCAAGAATGGCTAAGGTATCTCCCCTTTGTAAAGGCGGTAAGTTTATATTTCTGCCTAAATAGTCGCCAGAATAAGTGGTATTGCCGCAAACATCTGTGATTACTTGTTTGTCATTTTCTTGGAGGGCAATGATTTGGCGGTAGTCACCATAAACATTGGGGGCTGTGAGATTAGCGATCGTGGTATCAACGCCGACAATTTGTTTTTCTCCTTGATATTTGACAGCTACAACCGTGGTCATCAGAATTCCACATTCGGCAATCACATTTCGACCTGGTTCTAAAATTAGGTGAATGCTAGTACCTTCAAGTTTTTGAGATATTGCCTGCCCAAACTCCGTCCATTCAAAAGCCGCCTTACCATGACGATAGGGATAACCAAAGCCACCGCCAAAATCTAAATATTGCCAATGGGGAAGAGTCTTTCCTAAAGTTAAAAGCCGATCAATCGTGACGGTAAAAGCCTTGGTAACATTAGTGCCTGTGCCGCGATAGAAATGGAGTCCCTGAATTTGGCGACCGAATCGTTCGGCGATCGCTACTGCGATCGCAAATTCCTGTGGTTGAACGCCAATGCGACTTTCTGCGGTTAAACTTGGGTCATTCAGGCGCAGTCCTAAACGCAGATCAGGAATGGTTAAACTCATTTCACAAAGCTGCTCTAGTTGACAGAGGCTGTCGAGGTTGAAGGTACTTACGCCCCAATCTAAGACTTGGGCAATGTCTTGCCGACTAAGGTTACTGCCACTATAGATAATTTGATCAGGCGAAAATCCCGCGTTTAGTCCCAAATAAATATCGCCAGGAGTGTTGGCATGTATCCCCCATCCACTCTTTTGGGCGATCTGAAGTAATGAAATATTGCCGTTGGTAACACTAGCAAAGCAGTAGGTGGTAAGGGGATAACCTACCTGCTGGGGAATCGCTTGAAGATTTTGCCAAAAGCGATCACCGTCATATACATACAATGGTGAGCCATAGGTTGCCAGCAGTTTCAGCAAAAGAGCATTTTCTATCATAGATTTTCCCGATATAAATTCATTCGTTCCCAAAACCAATAGGGCAGATGGAATGGATGCCCCCAGCTATAGTCCTTAATCGGGACACCCATTTGGCTTTGCCAGAACTGCCATTGCAGCAAAAGCCAGAGAATTTCCCCTATCCTTCGTTTCCGAAGGCTCCCGCTAAGTTGCCCAAAAACAATGCTACTAGCCAAATCAGACCGCCATATTCCCTCGGTTTCCAGTAAGCCTGGATTAAGCCACTTACCTAAGTCATGCCATAGCGGTTCTAAACACCACTGGGTTAAGGGAACTCCCATGCCCCGTTTCGGTCGCCAAACTATTTCAGCAGGGAGCCAAGGTTCGACCGCCCGTTTCATAATGTATTTCTCGCAAGCCCCTTGCAAAAAGAGGCTACTATCTACCCCAAATGTCCATTGGGCTAAATCTTCGTCACAAAACGGCGATCGCAGTCGCAATCCCAAAGCCAAAGCCATATTAGTAGCGCGGGGATGGATATTCTGCGCTCCCTTAAGCATCAGTGTTGCCCTGCGTAATCGGGAGAGGAGAGAACCTGAACCATCTAGGGCGGACTCAAGGCTATCGACTGGTTGCCAATCTTTCACCATCTGCCAAAATATAGAACTAAAAACCCGTTCTTCGTAGCCCCATAATCGATGGAATGTTTGAAGATATTGTTCAGCAAAAGTAATCGGGCTTGTTTGATAGAGACTTGCCGCAATTAGGGGTTTGTTCGTCCAGCCACCAAATAACTGATCTCCTCCTTCGCCATTGAATAATAGGTCACAGTCTTGAAGAGCAGTTTGATAAAGCAGCCAAAAAGGTACACTCACGCCATCACCAAAGGGTAAGTCTAAGGCTTTGGCAACTTCTAAAAGCGATCGTTTTACTTTTTGAGGCGAACAATCGACTTTAATCAGGGGAATTTGCAGATAATTTGCCACTTGCTCGGCGTAGGGTACTTCGGAGATGCCATATCCACCAAAATCTAGGGTGTAGGCTCTTACTTTTAAACCCGATCGGCTTAGTAATGCTGCCACGATCGCAGAGTCTAACCCTCCCGAAAGTAAAACCCCCACAGTCTCGTTAGTTAAATCAGATACTTGGTTAAATACCGCCAGTTCTAATAAAGTTCGTAACTCTTTTACTGCCGTCGCCTCATCATTTAATAGAGTTTCTTTCTCTTGCCAATGGCTGAGTGTAAGGCAAGGTCTTTTTGTAGGGACTATTTGTCCTTGTTCCCAAGTTTGTATCCCACCTGAGGCGATCGCGTGAATGGATTTGATAGGCGTTAGAGGTGTGGTTACATAGGAAAAGCAAGCGTAACTGTAAACCGCTATAGGATCAATTTCCCGCTTAACCAAGGGCAGTAACCATCTAAATCGGGTAGCAAACCATAATCCCTGCTCGGTCTGACACCAGTAAAGTGAGACTCTGCCAAAAGCCTGCCTCCCCAGAGTGATAGTTGTTGGCTCTGCATTTGCCCAAGCATCTCCGATATCAGTTCCACTATCAGTCAGAATCCCTTTACCAGCATCAATAGCAATGCGGTCTACTGTAACTTTTTGCCAAGATTCGTCAGGATTAGCATTGATCAGTATGTCTAAGTCTGCACCCCATGAGCCAACAAAGCCCAAGCCTGCAATCCCCACCTCCATTACTTCACCTCAAACGTAGCCGTAGATAAAGGACGATCATTGATCAGCATTGTGACCTGCCACTTCCCAAGCACAGCACCAGAATCAAGTTTATATTTGCATTGCGTATTCCAGATGGCGGTAGTAATTTGCTTGGTTTGGTAACGATTTTGATGCGCCGTAAGACCTTGGGGATTGATCCAATTACAGCCCATAGATAGAGTCTGCCCAATTGGAGCATTTTCTAAAATTACACTATAGGCAATTTCATTCGGAGGAGAAACCACTTGAATGCTCTTATCTTTACTTACAGCGAGGGTAATTTTTCCGCTTTGACTTTTTACTTGCTCTAAGACTTGACTTTGCTGTTGTTGCCAAAAGAAAGTTCCTATAACCGCTACAGTTAAGATTAATATGGCTCCACCGACAACTATAAAATTAAGGCGATTTTGTTCTGCTTGGACTTGTTTTCGTTTAACTTGCAGCAGAGCTTCTTCTAGTAATTCAGAGGGCAGATTCATTTCCTGCAAAATCTCTCTAGCTTGGTCAATGGTCACAGAACCACCACCCTGATCAGAAATCTTTTGTATTTCTGCAATTACCTGATTAAACTGTTCTTGAGTTATATTTTCAGGCATGATATAAACCCAAATTTTGTCTCAATCTTATCATGCAAAGTTATTCATTCATCTATGTAAATAGGTGAAGTCGGCTAACTCAAAAAACTGAGATCCTTATAGCTAGCAGGGGAAATTTCTGGGTGAAATCAAGTTTTACCTGATTCCCCACATTAGTAAAAGCGTTAATTACCCAATCGAAACCATGAATCAAGTAGCAGACATAGTAGTAATAGGCAGTGGTATTGGTGGGCTATGCTGTGCAGGGCTGCTGGCAAAATATGGACTCAAAGTCATTGTTTGTGAAAGCCATAGCATTGCAGGGGGAGCCGCCCATAGCTTTACTCGTCAAGGCTATACATTTGATTCAGGTCCATCGCTATTTTCAGGAATGTCTGCACTACCTTCCACCAATCCTTTAGCCCATGTGCTTGATGCTTTAGAAGAGAAAATTGATTGGCTAACCTACGACGGATGGGGATGTGCCATGCCCGAAGGTCAATTCTTTGCCGCCGTTGGGAACGACTCATTTAGCGAAATCTTAACCAACCTGAGAACCAAGCAGGCAGTTCAAGAATGGCAAAAATTACAAACAGTGATGTTGCCGCTAGGGAGAGCCGCTACCGCCTTACCACCGATCGCTCTACGGAATGACTGGCAGGTAGCTCTATCCGCAGGTAAGTACTTCTGGAAGATGCTGAGAGAACTACCGCAACTTCCAATGCTGACCCAGCCCTTTTCCAAGATCCTAGAAGCAGAAGTTAGCGACCCATTTGTCTTGAACTGGATGAACTTGCTCTGCTTCATGCTGTCAGGACTACCCGCCAATGGTACACTCACCGCCGAAATTGCCTTTATGTTTGCCGATTGGTATCGCCCTGATGTCCAACTTGACTATCCCAAAGGTGGAGTCGGAGTCGTTGTCGATGCGTTAGTAATGGGAATGCAAAAGCATGGAGGAGAATTACGGCTCAATACCCATGTGCAAGAAATTATCCTCAATGGGGAAAATGCTACAGGCGTGAGGTTAGCTAACGGCGAGACAATTCATGCGAAGCGAGCCGTAGTTTCAGGAACATCGATTTGGGATACCTTGAAATTATTACCGCTATCAGAGCGATCGCCTAAAAAACTGCACCAATTACATAAAGAGCGGCAAGACATCCCCGCTTGTCCTAGCTTTATGCATTTACATCTAGGCATAGAAGCATCGGATTTACCCAAAGATTTGCCCTGTCACTGGTTAGTTGTAAACGATTGGGAAGTCGGAGTGGCAGCCCCACAAAATGTTGTTGCCGTATCCATGCCTTCGGTCTTAGACCCATCCCTCTCGCCCATAGGCAAGCATACAATTCATGCTTATACGCCTGCAACGGAACCCTTTGAGTTATGGTCAGGCTTAGATCGTAAATCTGAGGCTTATGAACAATTAAAACAAGAACGGGCTGAAATTCTATGGCAAGGGATAGAGCGTTATATTCCCGATATAAGAACTCGCTGCGAAGTTACTTTGATTGGAACACCCCTAACCCATGCAAGATTCCTGAGAAGAGATCGCGGCAGTTATGGGCCAGCGATCGCGGCAGGACAGGGGATATTTCCAAATGCTAATACTCCCTTATCAAATTTGTATTGTTGTGGTGATTCCACTTTCCCTGGTATCGGCTTGCCTGCGGTTGCCGCCAGTGGCGAGATTCTGGCTAATTCTCTGGCTTCGCTGAAGCAGCAGCAAAATATGTTGAACGAAATCTTTTAAGCTCAATTCCCTCTAAGCAGTGGCTCAAAGAGAATTGAGCTTAAAAGATTTAAAAGCCACAGCTTAACTTTGCATACAGCGCTAAGCGTTGACGGGCTATGATTTCTTTTCCAACGTGCCGCCCGACATCCAAAAGCAGATTGAATCAAAGAAAGGTTGTTAGGTTTCAATTACCGTTGTTTTTAAGCCGATTAGATCTGGTCCGATCGCACCAACGATATAAACATCAATTTCGACTGCGCCAACTTTAAAAACTTGGACATTTTCTAATGTAGCGATCGCAGCTTGGAGATCGCGAAACCTTTGGGCGATCGCTCGATCTTCATCTTCAAACCAATCTTCATCGGTGACAACGGGCGCAAAGAAATCATCTAGGGCGATCGCTTCGATTGGCGTGTCTGAAGGTTTTTGCGATCGCGTGAGGATGGTTTCAGGTTTAAGGGTTGCAGATTTCCAAGTGAACGGTTCTAGGGGATATTCGGATTCGCTTGGGAATAGCAAATCTTTGGATAGGGTCGAGAGGCGATCGGTGGTTTCTTTGGTGGTCATGGGTAAAGCCTAAATTTGTTTGATATGACCATACTGCGATACAGAGAATGTAGTTCAACGCTGAAGAAAAGCCCTGATGATACAAAATACCCGAATCGTTGTTATACCCATACAAGCTTCTAGTGCTTTGCGCTGTATCTATTCGTCAGTAGGATTAATCGGAACGTTAGTTTGATTTAATTCTGCGAACTCTTGGGAGTATAGCTGCGACAGAAACTCATAATTTATATTTTTACCTACACCTGTTGCGCTAATTGCTGGTGGATACATCATTTCATAGACAACGGGTAAAATAATTCCAGCAGCTAATGCTACAGCACCTAAAATAGTGAGATTCTTAAATAGACAAATTCCCATAATCGCAACTCCAGACAGTGGCACTAAATATTGCCAAATCTGTTTCCAGAAGTGATACCTTTTCAAACCTTTCTAACATTGATGACATACTTCTGGTTTGAGGGTAATTCTTCCATTAATACCGATCCTACTGATATCGAGAATAGCATCCACAGCATCTTCGGCTAATCCTTGCGGTGGGTTAGCAATTACGATGTTCAACTCTGCGATCGCATCGGGATTAGGGGATTCACAAACAACGCAACGGTGAGGAAATTTGACACTTTGAAAAAACGGAAGAGCGATGTCGTAGGTCATGATTAGAGTTACTCATGCAAATATAACTTGATATCGGTAATCAGGTAAGACAATAGGCAAGCATTAGTATCGTAAACTATTAGACTTCAAAGTCGGGTACGACAATGATCGATTGCTGTTATAAAGTGCGATCGCCACTGGATCGGATAGCGTGAATTGGATCGACTGCTGTTACAAAATGCGATCGCATAATGGATTTTATGTGCAATAAAGCTAAGATTTTCACATCTGATATAAAACAGTGAATCACGATGAATCTACAAGAATCTAATGCCCAACTTGTGATCAAAAGATACCAAAAAAATGAAAAACCATTTGCTCATTGTTTAATCTGTAGCACCGCCCCCTTAAATGCTGAAAGTCATTACCGCAATGATCTTTCTTCAAAAGTCTCCCTAGATTCTTCATATCCGATAGCTGTTATCAAACGTGTTCTACGAGATTTTATTAAAGCAAAATGGGGAGAATCAGGTAAGGATGTCCTTAACAAAATTAGTATTGTTCTGGATATTCACGGTTTTAACGTTCCATTCAAAAGTCTTGAAGAAAATACTTTTGAGCCTTTAGCAAAGAAATTTGAGGCTGATGTAGCTAAAAAAAATATCGAAGATTTTGAAGATTTCGTACTTTTCATCAACTTTTCTTGGTCCTCAGAACCGATTATCAAATCAAAATGTATCGAGTGGCTCGAGCCAATTCAAGCAATGCCTCTGATGCTGTGGATATTTCTTATTACAGGAATATCCACAGCATTTTTTTGGTCAAATCCACTGTCATCATTAGCTTTAATCCTAGTGGGGATGGTGGTTTGTTTGATTTTTCTTCGTTTGGCTGTCTATTTTCGAGATCGAGATCGCGCTGCTAACTACGGCGTGTTTGATGCTGTTGAGCTAGTCCGATGGATTCAAGTCATATTAAAAGAAATTATTTTAGAAGAAAACATTAATAATAATGAGCATCTAGAGTTGTATGGAAGAGCTAATCTAAGCTTTATCGCTCATAGTGTTGGTTGTTTTGTGGCAACCCACACTATTCGTGTTCTCTCTGATGTTTTTGATAAATCTGCGATTGAACGTTGGAAAAAAAATTCACCTGATGGCCCTTTTGGGGAAAATCCTAAACCTACAGAAAACATAGAGAAAGACGAAGAGATTCAAAATCTTGGAGACTTCTTTAGCCTAAAAACACTGGTTATTGCCTCGCCTGATATTCCTATTTGGGCAATTACAACGGGGCGCTCCAACTTTCTTCAAAGTTGTCTACGACGTTTCAAGGAAGTTTATCTATTCACCAACGATGCAGATATGATACTTCGTCTAGCGTCTACAGCAGCAAACTTTTTCATGTTCCCTTCTAATTCTCGCGTTGGCGGCTATCGACTTGGTAATCTTACAATTACTCAAGAGCGAAAATATGGTGTATCGAATTTAAGCAATGATGCCCTTGGTGTCCGTTCATTAATCCATTTCATCTCACTTAAAGAGAAACCTTTCTATTGTGAAACAGACGTAAATAAGTCATTCACAATTTTTGACTGTACTGATTACAAAGATAAATTTGTTGATAACAAGTCCTATCCTTCTTCTAAACGGCTATTGAGTGCATTTACAGCAAACAATTCCTTCACAGCTTTTTTTAATTACATTTTAACGGCGATCAGACATTTCTCTGGCATCTGTAGAGTTGACTCTCATGGTGGCTACTTTAAAGGAAAGTTTTGCCTAGATTTGATTTATTCGCTAGCTCTGTATGGAAAGAAAGCTGATCAGAATAAATGTAACGAAAAATGGAAACAGGAACTTAAAGATCATCAGATGGCGTGGATTGAAGCCAATGATAGTAGGGATTGTAATACAACAAAGAAATAACTAACTAATCCGTAACAAAAGCAACATTTGTATTTTTGCACCCCAGTCTGTTGAAAGCGTTACGAGATGCGATCGCGTCAGGATGATTTCTGATGTAAGAGTTGCCGATTCCCAAGGAAGCAGTTCTAGGGGATATTCGGATTCACAGGGAAATAATAAATCTGGCTCTATAGGTGTTTCGGGAAGGTCAAACATCATAAATGGCTCAATGCTTTTCATGACGGGTATTTCAAATATCGAACACCTCCGACGTTAAAACCATTGTGCATCAACCATTTAAGCCACTTAAACTAAAGCACCTCCCCGAAACACCTATAGAGCCAAAATTTATAAAAGAGGGTCATTTTTATAAATCATCAATGTTGACTATCGGCATCGCATTTAGTTGTACTCTCCAGGAATATCAGTTTTTCTAACAGTAACCCTGTCAACTTTCTTCCCTGACATTCTCAATAATTCATCACCTGAAAATTCAAAACCAAGCTTTAGTGCTATTCGCGCAACATCATCTGCGGTTGATGCTGCGACCACCTCATTTTTCAGTTCAGGTTCAGACTGCATTTTCTTTAAAAATGCTTCGATTTGCTCAAAAGCCATATTTAAATTCCTATTCTCGCTAGCTACTCGTATAAAAAAACAGCAGTATATTCTCTAAGACTATCAGCACAAGGGATCGACCGAGCAGGTTGAGGCGATTTTTGACGGGGCGATTGGACTAATGTTTGCCAGAATTGAAACTCTAGAAAATACTCGCAGCGAGGCAACATCACCCGCAAATTTTACCCAAGTGCTTACTTCAGAGAGCGAAGCAAGTAGCGCCCCTGATGTCACAGAAAGCATCGTAGAAACTGAACCATTGCTAATCATCGAGGAGATCGAGGATATCGCAGCTCCTACGATTGAAAATACTTTACCTGACGAGACTTTGAGCGATGCGATCTCAGCGATTGCAAATCCAATACTTTCCCGTACCGAAGCACTAGCGATCGCTCAAAACTTTGGATTCATCGGCAAAGGACAAAATCTCTATGATTGGAGCAAAGCCTCTCTCACTTCTAAATCTGATGAGAGCAAAAAAGCCAATAGTGAGAAGTTAGCCGCCGTCGGCTTGGTAGCTGCTTTCACTCCTGAGAATAAGCCCGCATGGAAAATTAAAACCCTTTCATAACTACAACTAATCACGCGATGTGCAACTATTTTTGAGCTATTGCTCTGAGGTTGTTTGGGCTACCGAAAATTCAAACGACTCATTAGTACAGTACGAGAAATCAAGGCTTTCAAACTTTTAGTTGCACATCACGTACTAATCTTTATTTTAGATAGTATGGTTTCCTTATTTATTAAGGGTTTTAGTTTTATGTAGGATCAGATACTTCGCGTCAACTACACGACATTATTCTGTCGCGACACGACAAAACCATTGACATTTAATACCATACTCTTCTACTCCAGATTGTTGTCGAGGGATACTAGCAATTGTCGTAGTATCGCTATGAAAGATTCCCTTTCATCAGCATTAGCAAACTGACTGAGTAAATCCTGTTCACTTTTCAATAATTTCGGAATTACTACATCAGCCAATTGAACTCCTTTAGAGGTCAATTGTACGATTACACTGCGGCGATCGCTAGGATCTCGCAGGCGCATGACAATGCCATCCTGTTCTAAGCGATCGATGCGGTTAGTCGTTGCCCCTGACGAGAGCATGAGCAAACTATACAAGTCGGTAGGCTTGAGTTGATAGGGCTTTCCCTGCCGCCTTAGAGTTGTGACCACATCAAACGACCAAACACTCAACCCATATTCCGCCAGAACCATTTCGCGATGTTTTTCGAGCAGACGGGCTATCCTTAGCACTCGCCCAACTATGCCCAGTGGAGAAGTGTCTAATTGAGGCAATTCCCATCGCCATTGCTCACAAATAAGATCAATTTTATCTTGTTCCATAGCGGGCATTATATCTTGATGTCGAGATAGTTGACAATTATCTCTACATCATTTATCTTGATGTAGAGATAAATGATGTCAAGATAATTTTAGTTGTTAGCGATCGCAAGTCGATCCGCAGTGCATCGATCCTTAATCCATCACTCAGTTTTCAGAACAAGGCTTCTATCTATTGCCAATCCCATATTCACCCTTGTTTTGCCATGACATCTCTTCCTTTGAAACACCTACAGTCGATCGCATCGCGATATCAAATCTATTTGTATTTACTACTCGCGCTCTTGAGTGGTGCACTGCTGCCCATTCAAGCCAGTTTCAATGCCCAATTAGCCCGATCGCTAAATTCTGTTCCCTTAGCCGCAGACATCTCCTATATCGTCGGCACATTGGTTTTAGTGGTACTAATTGCGACGCAAAAGTTCGGGCATCCTGATTGGTCGGCGATCGCCAAAGCCCCGAAATGGAGTCTGATCGGTGGAATACTGGGGACTTGGTATATCTGTTCGAGTACTTACTTCACTTCAGTTTTAGGTACTACTCTGACCTTGGGATTGGTGGTCGGAGGACAGTCCCTCGCAGGTATTATCGTCGATCATTACGGTTGGTTGGACTTGCCCAAACATCGACTCACGCGCAATCGTCGCTTTGCGATCGGTTTATTAATCGTCGCTATCTTCTTTCTCGCGCAATCTTAATAGATAGAAATAACAGCGCAAAACGTTGTCATTTCTATCTTCAAAAAAAATGATTTAGATAAAAATTATGAATATGCTCATTGCTTTGATTGGTGCGGGTTCAGGTGGTAGTTTTTTAGCGATCGGTGCAGCTGCAAATACGCGATTGCGAAAGACTTTGCAATCTTCGATTGGAGCAGCAGCAATTAATTTTGTAGTGGGTTCGCTGACTCTGACTCTCCTAATTCTATTGGGAATCTTTGGTTCTCAAAATCTGGATCGACTGCCTCAAGTTCCTTGGTGGGCTTTTTTAAGCGGCTTACTCGGGGCTATCTATGTGACTTTAAACACGATCATCATTCCCAAATTAGGACTAACGACAACGGCTTTAGCTGTGGTGTGTAGCCAGATGACTGGTTCTCTGTTGATCGATCAATGGGGCTGGTTTGGAGTGACACCGCATCCCATTAGCCCTGCGAGAATTGTGGCGATCGCGTTGTTATTAATTGCCGTGACACTGACTCAATTTGATCGAGATGATCGTAGACATACCCTATGATTTCTCCTAAAATCTCACCACCCCTTTGGATAGGAATAGCAATTTCCTTTTATGCTTTCATTGCTATTGCCATTGCAGAAGCAGGTTTAGGAGTTTTACTTCCTTCCATTTTACGGGAATATAATCTTAATCCAGCGACAATCACACTTCTATTTGTCAGTCAGATTAGCGGCTATATTCTTGCCGCCTTGACCAGTAGCGTTGTCAGTAGCCGCCTGGGATTAGGAAAGATGCTTTTCTTCGCAGCTAGTATGCTGACAATGGCGCTAGGCATCAAGGTATGTAATCAGGATAAGTGTTTTTCAGTGCCCCCGACTCCTGAAACCTTTACCTAGCAAAAGTTCTAGAAGTAGCCATTTTCTACGCAAATTACACTTAAGGAAGCACGTAGAATCAGGCATTTCCAGCTTTTGCGGCACTAAATTACAACTATCCTGATTGCGCCTCTAGATCATCTAATTTGGCAGCGCATGACGAGATGGGATAGATACAGGGTACGTGTAAAAACCTGCAAGATCGGTCTTAAACGCGCATTCTATCGTTTGTTTTTTTGGGCGAAAAAACAGAAAATCATATTTTTGGAATGTACTCCTTGTATAGCTTTAAAGGTCATCTTGCAGGTTTTTACACGTATCCTGTATCTACCCCAATAAGCATTGACTTAGAAGAATGGGGAAATTGTTTTACAAATATCAGCAGGAATATATAAGTACAAGTCTCCTAATTCCCAAAAATATAAAGATGTTAGGATTCGAGGGTTCCTATTGTCTTAAAGTTGGTTTCTGTCTATTTATTACTTGATCCCCAAACTCCACTTGTCACAGACTGTATCTTTTCGGCTCGATCGCAAATAACTTCACAGCAAGAAAATTCGCTCAAACAGTTCGCAAACGTTCAATGTCCTTTATTGGTGGCGCACCGAACATACGAGAATACTCGCGGTTAAATTGTGATGGACTCTCGTAACCTACTTGATAAGCAGCATTTGCCGCATCGGAGTTTTCGGCAAGCATGAGGCGACGTGCTTCCAATAGTCTTAGTTGCTTTTGATATTGAAGGGGACTCATGGATGTAACTTCTTTGAAATGATAATGGAAAGATGAAGGAGACATACTGACCCGATCAGCAAGATTCTCAACTCGCATCGGTTGAGCAAAATCAGTCTTAAGCAATTGAATAACTTCAGCGATGCGCTGCATATTGCTACCCGACGTAGCAATCTGGCGCACAGACTCGCCTTGTTCGCCCATCAAAAGCCGATAATAGATTTCGCGGATAATCATCGGAGCCAAAATGGGAATATCTTGGGGCGTATCCAAAAGCTTTGTCAATCGCAGCGCGCAGTCGAGTAGTGGAGCATCAGCATTACTCACAAACAAGCCTCTCACCGATTTTACTTTTTTGCTTATATTTAGACTGGTTTGGGAAGTAATAATATCGCAAAGCTGGAGTGGATCTAAATTTAGCTTAAATCCTAAATAGGGCTTTTCTGGAGTCGCCTCTACCACAAATCCACTTATTGGCAAATCAACCGAAACCACAAGGTATTGACCCGCACCATAACGATAGGTTTCTTCCCCCAGCAAAGCTTCTTTTTTGCCCTGAAGCAGGATAGCAAAAATTGGATTGGAAACTCCACGGAGCGCGGAGGGAGCGGAAGATTGTCGCTGAAATTCTAGTAAATCGATCGCTGTTCTATGAAAACCGTTTCCTATTCCTTCGGTGTGACGTGCTACTAAGGTCGCTAGTTCTTGGCATTGATTTGCAATCTTCTGTGGGATCTGTGCCGTCGCATTTAAATTTATTTTGTGGTTAATGATTTCAATCACCATATTGTTTGCTCGACTAACATAATCATCTCCTTTTAAGCATTATAGAGTATGCATATAATCTTGACTTAGAGGATTAGGCAATAAAGCGCGAGGTCTATGTATTTTGGATTTTTGCATTTACCCATACAGTCAATGCATCCAAATAAATTAGATAGAGAATGAAGCGATGACACAGCACAGACCAAAAATCGCATTGGTAACTGGAGCAAGCCGAGGGCTGGGCAAAAATACCGCTTTAAACCTTGCTAAAAAAGGTGTAGATGTAATTGTGACTTATCACAATGGCAAAGAAGAAGCCAATAGAGTTGTTGCGGAGATCGAATTGATTGGTGCAAAAGCCATCGTCCTGCAATTGGATACTTCCAATATTAAATCCTTTAATGGATTTGCTGAAGAAGTGAAGCGATCTCTCCAAGAAAACTGGCAGACCGAGCATTTCGATTTTCTTGTCAACAATGCTGGTGTTGGAGTTTATGCCTCTTTTTCAGATACGACCGAAGATGATTTTGATCGCTTGATGAATATTCACTTCAAGGGTGTTTTCTTCCTCACCCAAAAACTACTTCCGCTGATCGAGGATGGCGGGCGGATCGTGAATATTTCGTCTGGGCTTGCCCGTTTTACCTACCCAGGTTATGCCGCCTATGCCAGCATGAAGGGTGCGATCGAGGTTTTGACTCGCTATATGGCTAAAGAATTAGGCTCCAGACAAATTACCGTAAATGTGGTGGCTCCAGGTGCGATCGAAACTGATTTTGGTGGTGGTACGGTACGGGACAATCTAGATCTGAACAATTTGATTGCTTCCCAAACTGCCTTGGGTCGTGTTGGTCTTCCTGATGATATTGGTGGTGCGATCGCAGCTTTACTGTCCGAAGAAAGTAGATGGATTAATGGGCAGAGAATCGAAGTCTCTGGCGGTCAGTCTCTGTAATCTCTGTAAGTGATGTTACGTGGAAAGAAAAATGCACCACATCCCCCAACCCCTTCTCCTTGCAAGGAGAAGGGGAGCCAGAGCTTTTTCTTGTTCCCCTCTCCTTTGCAAGGAGAGGGGCTAGGGGTGAGGTTTTAGAAACTTCCACGTAACATCAGTCTGTAATTCAAATTAATCTCAACAGTAGGGAAAAAACATGCTAAACGTAAAAGACAAAGTTGTAATTATCACTGGAGCCAGTAGCGGAATTGGTGAAGCGACTGCTAGATTGCTTGCTAAAAATGGTGCGAAAGTCATTCTAGGTGCGCGTCGAATTGATCGCCTAGAAGCGATTGTTAAGGACATTCACGCGGAAGGTGGAATTGCTGAATGCCAAACGCTAGATGTAACACAACGAAAGCAACTAGAAGCGATCGCAAAATTTGCAAAAGACAAGTTTGGTCACGTTGATGTCCTGATTAACAATGCAGGAGTCATGCCACTATCCACCCTCGATCAACTCAATGTGGAAGAATGGGATCGGATGATTGATGTCAATATCAAGGGTGTTTTGTATGGGATCGCTGCAATACTTCCTGTTATGAAAGAGCAAAAGTTTGGACAGATTATTAATCTCTCTTCCATTGCTGGACACACTGTCTACCCCACGTCAGCAGTTTATTGTGCAACCAAATTTGCCGTTGGTGCAATCTCTGAAGGTTTGAGACAAGAAGTTGGCGGCGATATTCGGGTGACGGTGATTTCACCTGGTGTCACTAAGTCTGAGTTAGCCGACACAATCAGCGATGAAGCTGCTAGAAAGGGAATCCAAGAATTCCGCAAACTCTGCATTCCATCTGAGGCGATCGCACGCTCGATTCAGTTTGCTATCTCCCAACCTGATGATGTGGATGTGAGCGAAATGATCGTTAGACCAACCGCAAGTCCTTACTAAGACGAACACGATGTTCTATCTCAAGATTGTCCAAGAGACGAGTTATGCCACTTCCATCGTTCTTATTTTAGTCAGGAAAGAACCTAAATGAGCATCAATACCTACCGCACCCTCGGTCGATCTGGACTAATTGTGAGTCCACTTGCCCTCGGCACTATGACCTTCGGCACTCAGCGATGGGGTTCGCCCGATGAGGTTTCTGAATCCATCTTCCACACCTACGTCGAGGCGGGTGGGAACTTCATCGATACCGCCGATGTGTATGCAAATGGTCGTAGTGAAGAACTAATCGGTGGCTATATTGCTGATCGCGATTTGCGCGATCGCCTTGTGCTTGCAACCAAGTGCGGTTTTCACAGCGGCGAGCTAGGCAACCCAAATGCTGGTGGTAATGGTCGTAAGAACATTCACCGTGCGCTGGAGCAATCGCTGCGTCGTCTCAATACCGACTATATCGACCTCTACTGGATGCACGTCTGGGATATGGTCACACCAGTCGAAGAGGTATTGCAGTCACTTGGAGACCTAGTAAGCGCTGGCAAGATTCGTTACTTCGGTTTCTCGGACATTCCTGCTTGGTATGCCGCCAAAGCCGCTACCCTAGCGGCAGTGAACAATCTTTCCCATCCGATCGCCATGCAACTGGCATATTCCCTAGTCGAGCGTAATATCGAGCGCGAACATCTACCCGCCGCTCGTGAATGCGGTCTTGGTATCTGCGCTTGGAGTCCGATTGCCGCTGGTTTCCTCACGGGTAAGTATCAGCGCGAAGGCGCAGTGGCAAGCGGTGAAGGTCGGCTGATTGGCTCCAATCCTTTTGGGAATATGATGTTTACCGATCGCAACTGGCGCATTCTCGATACTCTGAGAACGGTAGCGGTGCAGATTGAGCGTCCCTTAGCGCAGGTCGCCCTCGCTTGGGTTTCGGCAAAAGCGGAGATTACCTCACCGATATTGGGAGTCAGCAAGCTGGAGCAGTTGCACGATAACTTGTCTTCCCTAGAAATCCGCCTCACTGGAGAACAACTTCAAACATTGAATGAAAGTACTGCGATCGATCTAGGATTCCCTTACAGCATTTTTACTCAGGAGATAAACCGCAATATCTTCGGCGGCACGAACGTTCAAGGCTGGTAATAGCGACTTAATAAAAAAGGAGGTTTGTTCTTAATTTGCATAACTAGAAAAGGATTTCAGACCATCACTTTTAAGCGATATGGTCCAGAGCAAGATACGTGTAATTCCGTGGCACTAAATTACACGTATCCTGATTACATCCCTTATTGACTACTCAGGTAAAACGTTTCGACTTTCTGATGTTGAGACCTATGCACTACTTAGGAATGAAAAATAAATAACTTATGCATTTCAGTTATTTTGAGGAATGGCTCTATAATTCCATTTAGGAAGATATTCATCAAAAA
>NZ_PDDM01000033.1 GCF_002914585.1 Pseudanabaena sp. BC1403 | reverse complement strand
CATTGGCTTCGCACGGGGATTTTGTTCTATTATCTCATCTCTACACTTATAAGCATTTACACTCAGTGCTTAACTGAGATGCTCCCGTTCTCTTTTGATAGCTCTAGAACTTTCAGGGAATACTAGAAGCCTTGTGCATAAAGCGAATATTCTTAAAGATTTGGCAGAATTGTATAAAGACTTGGGAGAGTTGGTGGTAGCGCAGCAATACTGCCAACAAGCATTGGTATTGGCGACAGAGTTAAATATCCCCTTAGCTACTGATTGCGAAATATTACGACAGAATTTACAAGAGTCTGATGACTATTCAGCCTATCCAGCGTTAGTTCAATAACAATGAATTTTAGTATTTATTGATCTATTGATATCGAATAAACAATTAGAATCTAGCTATTATTGCTTTTGGCAGTTACATCAAAACACGGTTGATGTAGTTTTGTTTGATCGCTAAGAACTTATGACTTATGTTAAAGTGTACTCAAGTGTACACTTTAACAATTTGTGACTATGGAAATTCAATCTGTCGGAATTAAAGAATTTCGGGCTAACTTACACAAATACACCAAGCAAACGTCCGAACCAATAGCCGTTACCTCTCATGGTGTGCCCATAGGCTACTACATCCCCACACAACCCACTCCCCAAAAACAAGACTTACTCGCTCTGCAAGAAGCAGTACAAAAAATTACCCAATTACTGCAAACACAAGGTATCAGTGAAGAAGAGCTATTTGCTGATTTTCAAAGCGTTAGGAAACACACACCTTAACGATGAGAAAGTTAATTGTCCTAGATACCAACATTCTCATTCGCGCAATATTAGGAGAACGAGTTCCCAACTTACTAGAGAAGTATAGTTCTAGCTGTAGTTTCGTTACCCCCGTCAGTTGCTATGACGAATTGAATCACCATTTGCCCAAAATATTACAAAAACGGAATCTTGCACTAGAACCATTCTTAAATGCGATCGCACAACTAGCAAAAATAGTCACACCATTAGCTCTAGAAATTTATAGCGACTATGAGTACGAGGCAAAACGCAGGATAGAAGATCGTGATCTTAAAGACTGGACTATAGTTGCTCTAGCTCTAGCATTAGACTGCCCAATCTGGACTGAAGATCAAGACTTTTTTGGAATTGGCATTGCAACATGGAACACCCGAAATGTAGAGATTTATCTAAGTAGCAATTAAGAGACATATCTCACCCAATTATGAGCACATCTGATCGCCACCCACCACAGATTAATCCAGATATCCAAGAGACAGCGCAAAAACTCTTTGGCGAAATTAGTCAGCTTATTGATGCAGCCAAACAACGCGCTGCCGTTACTATGATTAGAAATGCCGAACTTGTGCGTAAACCCGAAGACCTCATTCGGCATCATTTAGAACAACTGCGTCAAGAGCAGCAAATATCCACAGACTTACTGCTCAAAGATCCCTACATCCTAGACTTTCTAGATATCAGCGATCGCTACCACGAAAAAGACCTCGAAGATGCTATTTTGCGAGATATTGAGAAATTTTTATTAGAACTTGGTGCAGGATTCACCTTTATCGCACGACAAAAACGCATCCAAATCGATAATGATGACTTTTATATCGACCTACTGTTCTATAACCGCAAACTCAAACGCCTTGTTGCGATCGACCTCAAACTTGGCAACTTTCGCCATGAATATAAAAGCCAAATGGAACTTTATCTGCGTTGGCTTGCCAAATATGACCAAGAAAGCGATGAACAGTCACCATTGGGAATCATTTTATGTGCAGGTAAAAAACAAGAACAAATTGAATTACTCGAACTAGACAAAAGCGGTATCCATGTCGCCGAATACCTTACCGTATTACCACCCAAAGAATTACTCCAAGCGAAACTCCAGCAAGCGATCGCCTCGGCTCGTCGTCGATTACCTTCGTTAGAAAAAGATTGATATGTTTTTTTGCGATCGCGGCTGGAGCAACACAGCGATCGCTATCAAACTTCTATTTCTGCAATCTTGCGTAAAACTTGCCATGCCACCTCTAACTCACCCTGATTAACTAGAGGAGACAAAACCTGAGACATTCCATATTGCTTACCCTCTAGCTTCACAAACACAATATCATCACCATTTGTCAACATCGCAAAAGTAGGGCGATTCCCTGCGGGATGCGTACCGCCGCCATTGGGACTAGCCATCAAATAAGCAAGAGTTTGTGGCAAAGCAGACCAAACTGAAAGCATTGTTTTCTTTGATTCTAAAACGATGATCCAAAAGCGATCGCGCAATACCAACACATCAATTCGTCCCTGTAGAGTTTCTTCACTATCCGATATCTTGATCAGCACAGACTCTTCCGCCTTGAGAAGGAAAGGAGGATCGTACAAACCAGTAATCGTTAATAATGGAGAAACCAGCAACAACATCACCGTACTTTCTAGCAAATGTCCACCAGAGCGATGATAAATATAACGCCGCCAGAGAACTTCTAGACTAGCGCGATCGCTAGAATTCATTTCAGGAAGCTCGTCATACCATTCTGTAAAAAAATCCTTCAATTCACTACGACTCAAGCCAAATTTTTGTTCTGCTTCAACGATTGTTGTGACAGACTCAGTAACAGCTAGTGTTTGCATAGTGAATACCTTGAGTTAGTACTTAGATTTACGATAACATGGCGATCGCTAGCAACCAATGCTCATTTGAGAGCCGCTATCTGTTCGGCTTTAACAATCAAACCATCTTGAATCCGAATAATACGGCGAGTTCTTTCCGCAACATCATGCTCATGGGTGACTAACACAATCGTAATCCCCTGTGAATTTAACTCACCTAATAGTTCCATTACCTCATGAGATGTTTGCGTGTCTAGAGCTCCCGTCGGTTCATCCGCCAGAATTAATGCAGGACGATTGGCTAAGGCACGAGCGATCGCAACTCGTTGTTGTTGACCACCCGATAGTTGATTGGGACGATTGGACATGCGATCGCTAAGTCCGACTTTAGTTAATGCTTCGGTGGCGAGGCGGCGACGTTTTTCTTTCGGGATATTGGAATAAATCATCGGCAGCATCACATTCTCGATCGCCGTTGAGCGCGAGAGCAAATTAAACTGCTGAAACACAAATCCAATGCGACGATTGCGAATAAAGGCTAATTCATCATCGTTATAGGTCGTCAGCTCCCGATCTTCGAGATAGTATTTGCCAGATGTAGGGCGATCGAGACAGCCGATAATGTTCATCAACGTCGATTTGCCAGACCCTGACATGCCCATAATGGCGGCATATTCTCCTGACTTAATCTCTAGATCAATACCTTTCAGAATTGGCACATCAACTTCACCAAGGCGGTAAGCTTTGCGGATATTTTCTAAACGAATCATTTTGTTAATCACCTGAGTTGTGTTTGAGAAAGAGCAACCCTTCGGGTTGCTCTTTCTCATAAATTAATCACTTCTAAGAGCTTGAATAGGATCTAACTTAGCGGCACTCCGTGCAGGAATTACTCCCGCAACTAATCCAACCACCATTGATAAACCAAAACCTGCCACCACTGACCAAATTGAAATCAGAAATGGAAATTGAAAAATTGTTGCCGAAGTATAGGCGATCGCAACGCCGAACCCAATACCAACTACACCGCCAAGCCCTGACACTAAAATTGCTTCGGTAAGAAACTGATTAAGAATCGCCGATCGCGTTGCTCCTAGTGCTTTCCTGACACCGATTTCGCGGGTACGTTCTACCACCGAAACTAGCATGATATTCGCAATGCCGATGCCGCCAACAATTAGAGATATGGCTGCGATCGCTCCGACCATAAGCGTCAGCAAGCCGACAATATTTGTAAAGGCGCTCACGATATCTGTCTGGTTGACAATCCGAAAGTCATCGGGCTGTGGCGGATAAATTTTGTGTCTTAGACGCAACAGATTAGTTAATTGGAATTGTGCAGCTTCAAGTTCTGTCTCATCCAGAGCTTGCACCCAAAAACCATTCACCGAAATGCCTTGCAAAGCATTGTTGCCGACCTGACGTGCAGACATATTTTTGAGCGGAATAAATACGCGATCGTCCTGATCGAAGCCTCCTGAAGCTCCTTTTGATTCCATTACGCCGATTACTTGGTATTGTTCACCCTGAATCCGAATCCGCTCGCCGATCGCATTACTACTACCAAACAAATCAGAACGAACTTTAGAGCCAAGCACTACAACAGATTTGGCATTATCAATTTCTTCCTGCTCAAAATTTCTTCCTTCGGTTGGGAAGGTATTCCTAATTGGTGAATAGTTAACATCTGTCCCAATTACCGTTGTCGAAGTATTTTGATTCCCATAGGAAACCTGCCTAGTACGCTGTAAATACGCGGACACCAACTTTACCGCAGGTGCTTTTGCCACCGCCTGAGCATCTTCCAAGGTCAAAGTAGAAGCAGAGCCACCACCCTGATTAATACCACCTGTCCGCGCTGAGCCTGTCAATACATTAATCGAATTTGTGCCAAGTGCCTGTAGTTGATTTTCCGTTGATTTTTGAATGCCTTGCCCAATGGATGTAATCGCAATTACTGCGGCAATACCAATAATTACTCCTAGCATGGTCAGCGCTGTTCGGAGACGATTATTCCATAGAGATTCTGCTGCCATTGTCAGAATTTCCGAAAAGGGAACCTTAGCAACTTGGATACGTGGCTTTGTCAATGGTTTTGCTGGCGATTTGGTTATAGGTTTTGACTTTTGCATAAATTCATCGTGCTTTTCAATTTAAAACCTAGATATTTGTTAAGAATGCCGTGAAGTGTCACTCTCAAATTTGTCTAACCACGTTGCCTTTGTGGAGAAGCAGGTGTTAATCCGGGAACTCCTCTAGGCTCGGTCTTTGGACGTGAACCTTCAGGGAAGGAAACAAAGATTTTTTCGTCGCCTGTCAATCCCGATTTCACTTCGGTCTTATCGTCAACAGTTACACCTGTTTCAATTTGTGTAAATACAGGGGCTGTACTCTGATCGGTCTTCACATATACACCTGTGCTACCTTGCTGACGCACGATCGCAACTGTTGGCACAACCAGCACATTCTTTAATTCACCAGCCTTAAACTCCAAGCTGGCGTTCATACCCGATCGCAGCATTTGCTTATCTTGAGAAGTGATTTCGGCTTTCACTTCAAAACTGGTGACATTTTGATTAACGATCGCTTGCGGCGAGATCGACACGACACGGCCATTAAACTTTTTATTAGGATAAGCATCAACTTGTAAAGTAACTGTTTGCCCAATCTTAATTTGAGCAATATTCGCCTCAGCGACATTGGCGACAACTTGATTATTGCTAGCAAGCGCAAGAATCGAAGATGCCGTTGCCGAACTCACCGCGCTTCCAGATGTTGTCGGTGTCACAAATGCCCCTGGATCAGCATATTTTCTGACTACCACCCCATCAAAGGGAGCACGAATGATTGTATCTTCTAGCTGAGCTTGCACATTTTGCAAAGATCCTGCGGCAGCGACAACTTGCGCTTCTGCGCGATCGATTTCTTCAGGACGTGAGCCTGCTCGTTGCAAGGATAATGCCTCTCGCGTTTGCGAAACTCTAGCGAGATTAGCTTCCATAGTCGTTCTTGACGCATCAAGATCTCGTGATGCGATCGCCCCTTGCTGATAAAGCTGTTGGTTTTGGCGATATACGATCTCTGATTGCTCAAGCGTCGCTTGGGCATTAGTTAGATTAGCTTGGGCTTGAGAAATATCTTGGGGACGATTGCCCGCCCTTAATAGATCGAGACTTGCCTGCGCCGCCGCCAAATTTCCGTCAGCTTGAGTAATTTGCCCTAAAGTATTGGACTCATCCATATAGGCAAGGATTTGACCTATGCGGACATTTTCGCCTTCTTTGACTAGTAAACTCTTCAGCCTGCCTGAGCTTTTGGGACTGACATTAATCGACTTTTCGGGCTGAATTGTCCCATTAGCAGTCACGATAATTTGTAAATCTGTACGCTTAATCGCAACAGTGCGATCGCGTTTACGGGTTGATTGATTATTGGCAGGGGCAATTAGCTGGGTATAGGCATAGTAACCACCACCGCTAACAGCCACAAGGATTAAGACGATAGCAATACGCCATCTCCATTTGCCCATAAACTTTTTTTTAGGGCGATCAAGTTCATCAGGGAAATCGGATAGATCATTGGTAATATCCACTTCCTTTGGTTCTAGCTCTTTTTCTGATTGCATGAAAGTTACGTCAATGGTTAGTGGGTTTAGACTCTTATACGCGATTAAACGTTCATTTCGCACAAATATTTTTGATTATGAAATCTAAAAACTAAAGGAGATACGAAGTGACTCCTCCTGTAATGCACTACCACATATGAATGTTCTCTCGCATTTGGAACCATTAGAAGATCCCAAATCTTGGACTGATCAAGAATTATAAAATAGGGGCGCTTCGCACCCCTATTTTATAATTTACTAGTTTCAAAAGTGTCACATTGGTTGATATCACCTGTGTTTAAACCACGCTTAAACCAAGTTACCCTTTGTTCCGAAGTTCCATGAGTGAAAGATTCTGGAATTACATGACCACCCTTAGATTGTTTTTGCAAATAATCGTCACCGATCTGAGTCGCGGTATTTAGAGCTTTAGTCACATCTTGATCGGTAATCAAGCCACGTTGAGCCGTGAAATGTCCCCAAACACCTGCTAAACAATCCGCTTGCAGTTCTATCCTCACTGATAGTTCATTGGCTTTAGCTTTACTGGCTGTAGATTTCAACTGCCTGACCTTGCCTGATGTGCCACGCAAATTTTGAATATGATGACCAACTTCATGGGCGATCGCATAGGCTCTCGCGAAGTCAGCATCGTTACCAGCCGTAGCTTCTAGATATCTAAAGAAACCCATATCTAGATAAACTTTGCGATCGGCAGGACAATAAAACGGGCCCGCCGAAGTTTTGGCTGATCCACAGGCTGAATTAACGTAACCATCAAATAGAACTAATTTTGGTGCTTGATAATTACTGTTTAGCTGCTGCTTAAAAATGCGCTCCCATGTATCTTCAGTATCACCAAGTACTGATTTCACAAATGCCGAATCGCGATCTTTGGTTGGCTTTTTGACTAGGGCTTGTGGTGCAGGGGCAGTTTTATTGTTGCCACCAATCAAATTTAAAATCTGAGCGGGATCAACCTTAAAAATTAGCCCAACGATAACTGCGATCGCCATCCCACCAGCACCTAGCCCTCCCAACATTCCCATTGGTGATGAGCTTAAGTTAGATGGCTCAGATGCCTCATCAGAACCATCACGCTGGTCTTCTACGTTATCGCTTTCACGCATTTCATCCCATTTCATATTGCCAATCCTGCTTCATGTGATTTCATTGTTGTGAATATAGCGCTATCAGCCCTAACTAAAACCAAATACTTTTTTAAAATATAGCTAGAACCCAAAAGATAAGTGGCGGCGCTTCGCGCCGTCACTTATCTTTTGGGTTTATTGCGGGAGAATCACATTTAGCTTTTTAGGCTCCCATACCAGAATATTGCTTGATGCCTTTACGCCATAGCCAACGACTGACAACAAAGAAAATCCCCATCCATCCAGCCATTATCCCTATCCCATGCCAGACATCGATCGCTTTACCCACCAAAAGTGCAGCAGGAAAATACACCATATAAGGAAAAGGTGTCCACATGACGATATCTCGCACCTGTGGTGGAAATACATCTAGAGGAGCAATGATCCCTGACAGAAATATATAGGTCAAAAACCAGAGTTGCTCGATCGCACTAGCTCTCTCTGTCCAAAATGATAGAAGTCCAAAAGTATATTGAATGAGGAATCGCAATAAAAAAGCGATCGCCACAATAAATGTCGCAAGTAAACCAGTTGACCATGACGGAATCCAGAATGATTGCGGATAGAGAACAAAAAATAGAGCAATCAAAACCACAAGCATCGGCAATCTCGCAAAACGCTCAGCGATGTGATTGATCAAATGATGCCAAAATGGATCAATCGGTTGCAATAGACGATGTGAGAGCTGTCCTGAAATTAGTTCTCTCTCAAAGTCCCAAATCACCCAAACAATATTAAATTGCCTTACTACAAATACCGCCAAAAAGTAACGAATAAACTCTAAAGCTGTGAAACCAAAGCTGCCAGTTTCAGAAGCTTTTAGCCATGCCCCCATCAAAATAAATGGTAAAGAATTCGATAATAACCAAATAAAAAGTTCTGCCCGATATTCGAGCATATAGGCGTAGTAGGTTGAGAATAACGTTTTAGAAACACGAAATATATATCTAAACCGCATAATTAATCACCACCCGTTTCAACGGATTTGAGCTTTTAGCTCTCACTTGAGTGCAGAGCTTTGCCACAACAGCTAATCGTAAATAGTTTCGTCTTCTTTGCGCCAAGCGGGATCGACGATGCAAATGAATACAATCGGCTCATCACCAATGTTGCGCAGAAATTGCTTGGCATCTGGAGGAATATATACCGCATCGCCAGATTCGATCTCGCGAATCTCTTCATCAATATGCATTTCCCCTTTACCACTCAGGATGTAATACACCTCAGAAGTTGTCAGAGAATGAGCTTGAGAAGTCTCCCCCACTGGCAAAATTGCATGGGCGAGACTATATCGCAGATTAATCTCCTGCTTGTCAGGATGTAATAATTCGCGCAATATCGTCGAATCTCCAGCAATAAACTCTGGACAATCCAGCAATTTTTGGATCAACATAAATGGAACTCCTCTCACAAAGTGGCATTGCAAAGCGGCATTGCCGCCCTGCTACTATCTAATCGCTTGGACATCCTTAGTCGCAAAGCCATGAGCGCTTAATTCTTTGTTAAGAGCGATCGCATTCTTAACGCGATCGACAAACAAGACTCCATTCAAATGATCCATTTCATGTTGAATTACTCTTGCAAGTAAACCTTCAGCTACAAGATGCTTGGGTCTACCATCTTCATCGCGATAGGACACCTCAACGCGATCGGGACGCACGACATCCAGAAATACTTCAGGAATACTCAGACAGCCTTCTTCGCCAGTAATCAGGTCACCACCTGAAGACTTTACTTCAGGATTGATCATTACTAAGGGCGGGATGTTCTCATCCTTGAGTTCGATATCAATAACGAGTAATTGCTTATTGATCCCCACCTGTGGCGCAGCAAGCCCGATGCCATCGTTGCTATACATGGTTTGCAGCATATCGACAACAATCTGACGAATTTCGTCGTTTACTTTGCTAATGCGCTTGGCTGGCTGGCGCAAGACGCGATCGCCTAGTGTATGGACTTGCAGTGGTGGATTCTTGAGCTTTTGCTTGGGGACTTTTATTGAAATTGCAGACATTGCCAATCAGCTTGTAAATATAAGCTTGTAGTTAACTATTTATATTTTGGCATATTGCATCGCTTGTTCAGCAATTAACGTACTTTGCTTGGCTATGAGGAATATGTATTCTGAATATTGCCCCATTAATATAGCTAAAAATCTCGTCCAGTTCAGCGATCGCTTTTAGCTCAAGATTTTCTGTAGTCGTAAGAGTACAAAAAAGTCGAGGATCTTAACCTCTATCAATTAATGTCCTGTCCGAGAATAGGTTGGCTTTGATGATTTGCTTGGATATATGCGAGAGATTCTTTAGTATTTTGTGTGTCAGGATGATTGTCACCAAGAACAACTTCTTGAATTTTTAGAGCTTGTATCAATAGAGCTTTAGCTTCATCATATTGATTTTGATGGTAACGCATTATTGCGAGATTGCGGAGACTGTTGGCAACATCAGGATGCTCAGATCCTAGTTGGCGTTCTCTGATTTCGAGAGATCTCCGATGGAGAGATTCAGCTTCGCTATACTTCCCCTGCAATCTATAAAGTAATGCAAGGTTGTTGAGCGTGGTGGCGATATAGCGCTGATCTGTCCCTAGTTGTCGTTCACTAATTTTGAGCGATTGTAGATAGAGAGGTTCGGCTTTGCTGTAATCCCCTTGTGATTCGTAAAGTGCAGCGAGATTGTTGAGAGCTGCTGCAATTTCAGGATGATCTTCTCCATAGATTTGTTTGTCGATATCGAGTGATCGTAGATAAAGAGGTTCTGCTTCGCTATACTTCCCCTGCGATTCGTAAAGTAATGCGAGATTATTGAGGCTGATGGCAACAGAGGGATGGTCTAATCCTAGCCTCCATTCTCTAATCTTGAGTGATCGCTGATAGAGAGGTTCGGCTTCGCTGTACTTCCCCTGTGAATAGTAAAGTGCTGCGATATTGTTGAGGCTAGTTGAGACTTCGGGATGGTTTGCCCCTAATTCTCGCTCCCTAATTTCGAGTGATCGCCAATAGAGAGGTTCGGATTCGCTATACTTACCTTGATAATCATACAGAATCCCTAAGTTATTCAAACTATTAGCTAGTTCTAGAGATAGATTAAGCTTTTCTTGAAGATTGATCGCTTTTTGCCATGTAGAGATCGCTCGATCAATTTCTTGATCTCTTTCGTATGCTCTCGCTAATAACGTGTAAAACGTAGCCAAACTCGCATCCTCTTGACCAGCCACCTCCCGTTGAGCAATATAAACCAACAACTCATCAATCGGCAGATCCAAATCATCAGTCTCAGACTCTGGTAGCCGAATTGGCTCAACATCAATCGGTACAATCGTCTCCTCTTGAATTGACTCAAAGAAAAATACACCCTGTCGCCAACTGTAGAAATCTTGGGCTTTGCGCGAAATTTCATTGTGAATATGTTCCGTTACCCAAATCACAATTGGAAATGGAAACTGACGCATTCCCTCCCTAGTCCATTGCAAATAGCCCAAAAACTTATCAACAGGCGATCGCTCACCCTCTGACGCAAAACTCGATAAACTCACCACCCCCTCTACCGTAATCACCGCAGGATTCCCAGCCTGTAAATATGGTTCCGCTTCAACCAGTTGATTAATTGCAGCAAATAAACTTGGTTCTTGGCGATCAATCGTTACACGATAGGATTTGATGCCCTCTGAGGCTAACTCTTGCTCATAGCGCTCAGTTAAAGAACTTCGCAAGCGATCGCGATCACAAACGGCAAGCAATAAACTCAAATGCTTATTACTCGTCTCAATCGCAACAAGCAAATCTAGAAAATTAACTTCATTCTGTTCCATTGCTTCGCCATATTCTTAAGGAGTCAATCGCTCTTGAATTAATTGCCACAACAACGGATGCACATCATGCCATTCCCGCGCATTGCGATATTCCAAAACTGGTAAACCCTTCAGCAATCCCAAAAATTCATCATCACGGGGATCATCAGGCGCATAGTTTTGATAGACCGTTTTTAAAATCTCATAGTCTACTTTTCCTAAAGGACGAGACATTTGCACCCTTAGATTATTCGCCGCTTCCTCAACCACTGTCAGCGAAATTTTTAAATTGCTCACATCCGCATCTTCAGATAGCGATCGCAACTGGCGCAAACAAATCCGACAAGACTGCTGCACAATCCGAATTACCTCACGCAACACGCCGCCACTATAGGCAATTACTTTCTGCAATGCATCTGGTTCAAAAAGTTCCAAATCAATTCTCTTTGCCAATAACTTCTCAAGCTTGTCAACAATCTCCATAACAGGAGTAGGATCTGGATGGCGACTCTCACCTTTTTTATATAGCTTCAAAATTCGCATCGGTACAATGCGATCGCTGGTTTCCGTCTCTAATATAGGCACAATATCTTTGTCATGCAAAGCCGAGATCGGCAATGTGTAAATGATTTGCAAATTAGGCAGAAATAGCGCCTTAATATTATTGATAAAAACATCGCGAATTACTGGTATCTCTAGCTTATCGATATCATCAATAATCACCAAAATATTTTTTCCACTTGCCCCATTAGCAATCGCTGCAATCTCATTTAACTTCGCAACTAATTCCGATACCTTTCTCTCAAATTCTTGCTTAATTTCCTGCCGAATCACTGCATCAACTTTGAGCTTTAAGCCAATTAGTTCTAATAATTTTGCCCCGATACTAGCTTCACCCGTTACTTTCAACTCCTCAGATTTTGTCTTTTTCGCAAACCAATTGAGTAAACCCTCTTTAGTCTTGGGCAAAATTTTCACATTCTGAATTTCTGCCTCTTGCATGATCTTTAAGGCGATCGCAAACAAAATCGTAACGTGATTCACATCCGCATTCTCGATGGTATTAGCAATAGAAAAGCGCACCACAAAAAAGTGATCGTGTAATTTTTGTGCTAGCGCCGCTAGTATAGTAGACTTCCCACAACCAGTATGACCACTAAAAATAATTTTGCTCGACTGGCTAGGACTATCTTCGACTAACGCCGCAAGTTCTTCTAAAGTCTCTAGATCATACTCAATTGCAAACCGATCCAACGTAGAAGCATTATCCAAGGGAAACAACTCTAAGTTATTAGCTGCTTCTCTAAAAATTTCAATTAATTGATTGCGAGTACGTTGAGACATCGGAATATTTTGCTGTACTTAGCTTATAAATTCACTTTTACATTGTATAGCGTTTTGCTTTTTTCTTGTCGAGTAGGGTTTGGAGGCGATCGCACTGACAAATTATCACTCTTGCTATAATGCTCTACAAGAATAAGTAATTCACAACCTTACAAAGGTCACTATACATGGCTACAGTTCAGGTTAAGACAGATGGCATTGCAGAACTGGAATTACTACAAAAAATTAATCAAGCTTTACCAGAAGAAATACAACGAAAATATAATGATTTAAGCGCAAAAATGCGATCGTAAACTATTACTCCTGAAGAACATCAAGACTTACTCAAGATGATTGATATTGTCGAGAAAGCTGATGGAGATCGCCTCCAACATCTTATTAAGTTATCTCAATTACGGAATATTTCACTAGCCGAATTGATGAAGCAATTACAGATTAATCGTCAACCAGTCCATGTCTAGGCGATACATCATCCTCCAAATAACGAATAATCTTAAAGATTTACAAAAGAGTGAAGAATGCTGAATCTATTTCGTAGCCTAAGCTTTGAGTCATTTGTTGTAACTTTGCCGTGCTGTCAATGCCGCGCGACTTGAGCCAGAGGGAAATTGTGAAAACCTTCTGCATTACAAAAATCTCCAGTGCCTCAGGATTGTATTGCAACACATAGCCATCACCTTCGCGCTTAAACTGGTGGGGAACTAGCATCGCGGCATAGCGACTGAGTTCCGATCTCCAATCGAGGAGATAGCTAAACCAAGGATAGGTCGCATCGAGACGCACAAACCAGAGTCGCACTTCCGAGATTTCTGATAATTCGCGTGGGTCGCCATCTTCCTTATCCCACACAAGTTCGATTTGAAATTGGCGATCGCCTTCGGGTGTTTCATCCCAATTAGCTAATAACTTCTCGATCGCAATTTTGGCAGGAGTAATATCCAGCGACTCAATACAGGCTTGGTTGACGTAGATGATAGTAGACATATGTATTAGATAGAATTAAGTTAGGGCGGTGCAATGCGCCGCCCTAATGTTTATTTTTTCGGTAAGTTTTCGCGAGGATCGAAGGATTGGATTGCTAGTAACTTTTCGTAGAGTTCGCGTTCTTGTTTACTAGGAGTTTTGGGAACGACAATCTGGATTTCCACATATTGATCGCCAAAGGTTCGCGCGTCTTTAGGGAAGCCTTTTCCAGAGAGTCGCAATTGTTGTCCAGACTTCACCGCAGGAGGAATCGTCAACTTCACTAATCCACTTAGGGTTGGTACTTCTACTTGGATGCCGAGAACCGATTCGCTGGGCGAAATTGGCAATTGACAACGAATATCGGAACCTTCGAGGGTAAAGAATGTATGTGGCTTGAGCGTAATTTTGAGATAGAGATCGCCACCTGATGCGCCTTGACCTTTAAGCCTGATTCTTTGACCTGAAAGCACACCTGCGGGCATATTTACTTCTAGCGATCGCCCATCTTCGAGGCGGATGCGTTCGCGACCACCGACATAGGCGCGTTCGAGCGGCAACTCTAATAAAGCTTCCGAATCGCGGCGTGGAGTAGGGCGCGGTTGAGTTTGGGTATTGGTGCGGTAGGAGGACGCGCCTCCTGTGTCTTGGGCACGTTCATTAGTGCGAAATTTACCAAGTAATTGATCGACAAATTCTTGGAAGTCGTTATATTGGCTAAAGTCCACATCGCCCGAGTAGCCACCGCGCTCAAAGTCTGGTGTATATTGCTCTCGTGATGATGGCGGTCTGCCACCTGCACCTTGAAATCCGCCTTGTTTCCAATATTGCCCAAAGCGATCGTATTGTTGGCGTTTGGTGGTATCAGACAAGACTTCGTAGGCTTCGCCAATGTCTTTGAAGCGCTCTTCGGCTGCCTTGTCATTGGGATTCAGGTCGGGATGATATTTCCGCGCTAACCTGCGATAGGAGCGCTTAATTTCGTCAGCCGTGGCTGTCTTCGGTACACCGAGGATTTCATAATAGTTGCGAAAGTTTTGCATATTTCCCGAACTGCAAACAAGGAGATAACTTAGCTTACCTTATCGTTGCTTTAGCAAACGCTTGCGGGTTTGCTAGGCACAGCGCAAATACAGTGCTTTACACGGCATTTGTTTTGATTTAGATCCAGCTAGGTAACCACATTAGCACGGGCAAATAACCTGAGGAGATCGGTAAACCGATATAAATTGGCATCCAAAATACAAAAGCGATCGCAATAATTCCCACAATCCCAGAACCAAGCGTCCTCAATTCTTGTAATGGCGATCGCCACATTAACGACACCAACAAGGCAAGAGTGGCAAAGGCAAAAACTGAGGCAGGCATATAGTGATACAAAAATATGCAACGTTTGCTTAAGCTCCAAGGCAGCCAATGCGCCAGAAAACTAGTAGTTACATAGAAAGTAACCCAGAATAATGTTGATGGCGACTGAGATCTGTTTGCAAGATTTATTTGAGTTATTAGCTTGGGCGGGAACCTTAGCTTTGAGGCAACTAAAAATGATAGACCGATCAACAAGGCGAGCGCACTGAGCCAATATAAAAAGGGATTACCTATTGCCAGAACAAATTGCAACATGCTGTTAGGCCGCATCTCAAAAAAGTAGGCTACGGGACGAATTAGTAAAGCCCAACTCCACCAAGGCGAACAATAGGGATGGATCGGTTCGGTTTTGCCAACGCCTAAGTTTTGATGAAAACCAAGGATCTGACGGTGCAATTCCCAAATATCGCGTTCGGGATTAATCATTAAATGCGGAATCCACTGCACAAAATAAAAAGCGATCGGCACAATGATTAATCCAATCACTATCTGCGGAGCATTTAAAGCTTGACGATAACGTGACCATGCATAGCCCATAAGTGCTACTAGCCCGACAACATAAGCCAAGCCTGTCCACTTCACGCTGATTGATGCGCCGAACATCAAGCCTGTAGCAAGTACCCAAAACCATCTTTGTCGCGATCGCTTCAAGGCTAGCACCATACATAGATGACTGAGCATCCCGAAAAGTAAAATGTAAATATTGATCAAGCCAAAGCGTGACTCCACCAATAACAAGCCATCCATGGCAACAAACCATCCCGTCAGCCATGCCCAACCACGGCGATCGCTCAACTGCCAGATCAACTCATAGGTAACTAAGGGCAGTAATGAACCTGCTAGTGCCGTCATACAGCGATAGCCAAAAGGAGCATAACCAAAAATCTTGATACCTATAGCAATGATATATTTGGCTAGGGGTGGATGTGCGTCAAATAGAGTCTCACCACGCAAATAGTTTTGAGCAAACTTAGGATAATAAGCCTCATCAAAAACAACATCTCCTGTGCCATCCAAGTTCCAAAAGCGAGTCGCAAATGCAACTAAAGCGATCGCCATTACGCCAAAAACTGGATGCTCCGATAGCCAAATCAGGCGATCGGAAAAACGAGCAATGGGAGTAATAATTATTTGTTCTCTCCAATTGCCCATTTACTGTTCTCATCTAAAAAATACTAGATATATTAGGGGTTACGCTGTAGCCCCGCACTCAAGCCCTGCACTCAAGTGCGGGCTAAAAGCTCAAACCCGTTGAAACGGGTTAATTAGAAGTTCTTTCAGCCCACTTCAGTGGACTTGAGCTTTTAGCCAAGAACTTGAGTTCTTGGTTTATTTACCCGCTTTAATCTGGGCAACCAAAGATTCCAAATCCTTAATGTCTGGTACACCAGAGAAAAACACTCCATTTATCACAAATGAAGGTGTCCCGCGTACTCCTAAAGACTTACCAAGTTCAAAATCTTTCTTGATAGCTGCTTTCGCTTCTTCGCTCTTGCGATCGCGATTAAAGCGATCGACATCAAGTTTCAAAGTATTTGCAAGTTCGAGATAGAAATCTTCTCCAAGCTTGCCCTGCTGCTCAAATAAAGCATCATGATATTCCCAAAACTTGCCCTGTTGTGAAGCCGCCCAAGCCGCAAGAGCAGCAGGTTCTGCCTGAGGATGAATCTCCTTAAGAGGGAAATGCTTAAACACTAAAGTGACATCATTCTGATTTTTTGCCATAAATTCTTTCACCACAGCATACCCTCTTGCACAAAAAGGACATTCAAAATCTGAGAACTCCGCCATAATAATTTTCTGGTTTGCCGAACCTGTAACTGGCGAATTGCGGAGTAGTAGGCGAGGTTCTTGGCGGATTTGTGATAACACCTTATCGCGTAACTGCTCTTCTTGTTGAGCTTGAGATCTTTGATAAGCTTGCACCGAATCTAAAATCACCTTCGGATTTTTACGGATGATTTCTAAGACTTTAGTTTCAAATTGAGCATCAGATAGTTGAGCGTTTGCCGATTGTCCTGTAGAAGCACAACTAGTAATCATCAGTATGAGTGCAACTAAAGCTGAGAGCAGGTATGGTTGGAGTCGCATTACAAAAACATCCCAAATAGAAGGCGGAATTCTTTTCGTATTAAGTCTACACGATCTCTAATCAAAACCGATTTTAGAGTTTTCATCATCGCAGGCGATGAAAACTCTAAAATCGATTTCATAATTAGAATTGCTGAATTTCTTACCTCTTAAGGACTATGCGATTTAATAAGGACGCAATTTTTTGTGGCGAGGCAAAGCCTCGCCACAAAAAATTGCGTCCTTATGGATGATGACAAAATGTGTTAAGTTATACTAAGTTTGTTTAAGGTAAAAAACGAGGCAATTGATTTGAGACGTAGTTAAAAAATCTTAGTGATACCAATAGATCCAACAATGACCGCTATTAAAGATACTTCCAACAGACAGACTCTAATAATTACAGGCAGCTATGCTGAATATTTAAATTGGCGTAAAAACAATCTATCTATTAAATCTTGTAAGTATGTAGAACGGATTGAAGATATACAGGAAATACAAGGTTTTTTAGCTAATATCGTTCTCTATGGAGATTATGAGCATAATCCTGTCTATAACACCTTAAGAATGCGCGAGCTTTTGGCTGAACGTAATTCTCCATTTCACGCTTATGTGCGTTAGAAAATTAACACTAAAACCTCAAAAGACAAATCGCCAGCTAAGCAGGCGATTTGTCTTTTGAGGTTTTAGTTACTTACTGATGTTACGTGGAAGTTTCTAAAACCTCACCCCTAGCCCCTCTCCTTGCAAAGGAGAGGGGAACAAGAAAAAGCTCTGGCTCCCCTTCTCCTTGCAAGGAGAAGGGGTTGGGGGATGTGGTGCATTTTTCTTTCCACGTAACATCACTTACTTATAAATATATTGCAAGTTTAGATGCTCTGCCATTCTGTCAAAAACTTTATCCTCAGTATATGGTTTAGAAAGAAATCCATCGAACCCATTAATAAATAAATCTTCTTCTCTAAGCTCAACTAAACTAGCGGTCAAAGCAATTATTCGGACTTTCTGCGAAGTGGAAATACTCCGCTTTGCCTCAATTTCCCTGATTGCCGATGCAGCTTCTTGACCATTCATGATCGGCATTCTGACATCCATCCAGATTAAATGTGGTGACCAAGATTGCCATACATCGATCGCATCTTGTCCATTCGTAACTTCGCGCACCTCAATTCCTAGTGGCGATAAAATTCTCGTTAATAGTTGGCGGTTCAGACGCATATCTTCAGCAATTAAGATACGGTGGACTTGATTGCCTTCAATGCCAATTACTCGACGTGGTGATTTAGTTGGAGAATCGGCACTAAACAGATCTAAAGACTTAACTGGAATATAAAACCTGAAGGTAGAACCTTCGCCAACTTTACTGATGACAAACATTTGACCACCCATTAGCCTCACATAGTTATAGCTAATCGATAGTCCTAGCCCAGTCCCTTCTTGCGATCGCTTACCAGAATCCGTTTGGACAAAGGGCTGAAATAAGGTTAACACCTCCGCTTCGGAAATGCCCGCCCCCGTGTCTTCCACTTCAAAACACAAGCAACGAGGAATCTCAGAAACTTCTCCAGCTATTCTGTCTATATTATTGGGTAAGTTGCGGACATCTACGCGCAAAATAATGTGTCCTGATTCAGTAAACTTGATCGCATTACCGATTAAATTGATTAATATTTGGCGTAATTTACCTTCATCGGTATAAATATAGGGAGGAACATCTGGCTGAACACTCACATCAAAAGACAAATCTTTTTCTTGAGCCTTCAGATACAACATGTCTCTTGCGGTATCTACGATGTCGTATAGAGAGCATTCCTTCTCACGCAAAAGTACGCTGCCAGCTTCGAGCTTTGACATTTCTAAAATGTCATTAATCATTGCTAGTAGATGATTGCCACTATTACAGATAGTTTGGAGATCTGTCTGGTGTTGTTCATTTAATTCTTGGTCATAAAGCATAAGCTGAGCAAAACCTAGAATTGCATTTAGAGGAGTACGCAACTCATGACTCATATTTGCTAAAAAGGCAGCTTTAGAACGGCTTGCTGACTCGGCAGCTTCTTTTGCTAGCTTAAGGTCATAAGTACGTTCTTCCACTCGTTGTTCTAAGAGATTGGCTTGTTCTCGGAGTTTAGCTTCTGACTCACGCAGAGCAAGTTCTGTCTTTTTAAGCAGCGTAATATCATAAAAAGTATTTAATAAAACTTGCTCGCCTTTTAGCCATAGTGGATGCACAGATGCTAGCACCCACAAGGGTTCTTGATTGGCTTTGCATAGACGAATCTCATAGTCACGCACTTTTTGGTTTTGCAAAAAATGCTGCTGTAAAATCTCCCATTCTGCTGGCAAGTAGTAAAGATCTTTAATAGATCGCTGTATTAAATCGTGGGATTCTCTTTCGAGGATTGTGCCAGCACTAGTATTAGCATATACAATCGCACCATCAGAGAGTCTACTAACCAGCATCGCCATACTAGTTGATTCTGCGATCGATCTAAACTGCTCCTCGCTTTGGTGCATCGTCTCGACAGCGCGATTGTATTGCTCGTATTCGATCGCATCACCATGCTCAGTGCTAGTCGCCAGCATTATTTCGAGATCGCTTTTGTCCCGATAGACAATTTCTAAGATTGATTGCAGGGTGGCTTGAGCCATCTTGCGCTCGATGATTTCACTTTTTAGTTTTTTGTTAACATCTAGAAGCTCCGCTTCAACAAGATCGCCATGTTCAACTGCGGTTAACAATGAGTTTTCCAGATCGCTATTTTCCATCTGAAGTCGGCTTACTTGCGTTCGTAGTCCTTTGACTTCCTGCTGGAGTTTTAGCCAGTCTTTCATGGATATTTCTTCAGAAAATTTGGAATTGTCCATGTAGAGAGATTTTGCTAAAGCACTACAATTTATTTAGAAACGTCCAAAGCAAGCGCAAAGCAATTTAGACACATAAAATCAATTCTAATTATGAAGCCAATGTTTGGATTTGCAGCGCCGCAGACGATCCAAACCTAAAAATCGGTTTTAATGAACGTCAATCGTCAGGCGACTTGCATTAAAACCGATTTTTATTATAAGAATTGATGAGACACACAATCTAAATGATTTCTAAACGTTAAAAAGGTTACTAAACTTATTATGTGCTTTTAGCGGTTCTATCAGTTGATTTTTGTCAAAAATTTTTGACATGTTCGTCAACAATGTCCACTTGCATTAAGACTCATTCAAACTGAAAATTATGAGATGTGCCGAGTCATATCGCATCTCATATTTTTCGGTTTGTGTCCATACAAAAAAATAACTTTGACGGAGGTTGATAGATGTGGTAAGGTGCGCTACGCTATTAATCCAAATTGCCTAAGTAATTAGTTATTTGATCTCAATGAGTTATCACTCCCAGACATACGCGATCGCTAGTCGCCAAGAAGATTTAGAAAGACACCTGCTAGAGTTGTCTGTCGTTGACCGTGAGCAGTTGGCGGTTGCCAAACGCTGGCAAGCCCGACAAGAAGGCCCCTTGCTCATGATTTTGTTACAGCTTAGTTTTATTGACCTGCACCAGTTTAGTGGCTTACTTGACTGGTCTGGACAGGGCTAATCCCCAAAAAAGCAAAGCGCCCGCGTTGCGGGCGCTTTGCTTTTTTGGGGATTTATCCGCCACTTACAGGGGGGATCAGTGCGACTTCGTCACCATTTTTAAGAATTGTCTGTGGTTCTGCAAAATTGAGATTCACGGCATAACGAGTTAGCGATCGCCATTTCTCAAGATTTGGATATTGACTAGCTAGGCGATCAAATATTTGCGACACCGCAGTACCTGAGGCTAGCGTAATTTGTATTTCATCGGTAGCGAGTACCTCTTGAAAAATTGCAAATAATTTGACAGTGATTTGAATATCTTCAGAAATTGATTCGTAGTTCATAGTTTTACAGCGCTTTGCCGTGAAATGAGAACCAAGATTTCTGTTAAACGTAAGGGCAATTCATGAATTGCCCTTACATTTAACAGAAATCTTGGAGCTTATATTAATCTGCTTCTGCGTTTTCGTAAGCGGCGATGATGTTATGCACTAGAGGATGGCGCACTACATCATTTTTATCAAATAAATTAAAGGAAACTCCTTCAACTCCTTTCAGAATATTCATGGCAATGATTAAGCCAGATTTTTGATGGCGGGGTAAATCAATCTGGGTAATGTCGCCTGTTACAACCATACGCGATTTAAACCCCAGTCGCGTTAAGACCATTTTCATTTGGGCGGCAGTTGTGTTTTGTGCCTCATCAACGATGATGAATGAGTTACTGAGGGTACGTCCACGCATATAGGCAAGAGGCGCGACTTCGATAATGCCACGCTCCATTAATTGCGGAACTTTCTCCGCCCCGATCATTTCGTTCATTGCGTCATAGAGAGGACGTAGATAGGGATCAATTTTTTGCTGTAAATCTCCAGGCAGAAAACCGAGACTTTCGCCTGCTTCGACTGCGGGGCGGGTGAGGATAATCCGCTCAAATTTATTGCTTTGCAATGCGCTCACCGCAGCAACTGCGGCGAGATAGGTTTTTCCAGTACCCGCAGGCCCCACGCCAAAGATTAAATCGTGATTTTCCATCGCTCGCACATATTGCTGCTGGCGATAGGTGCGTGGCTGCACTGAGTCACCACGACGATTACGAGAAATAGTGGCGCGATCGCGCCATTCGCCAGAACGTTCCTCCGCGATCGCTTCACGAGCAGCTCTAATATCTACAGCTGCGATCGTTTTTTCCTGTGACCACAGTGGCTTCAGAGCGTTAACCATTTTTTCTATAAGGCTGATCTGCTCCGTCGTGCCATCAATTAATAGGTCTTGGCCCCGCATGATTATCCGCACACCTGTTGTTTCTGCAAGTAGTTTTAAGTTTTCCTCGCGTGTCCCTGCAAGACAGATCGCACTACTAGGATTTGGCAAGCTCAAAATATACGGTTCGTTGCGGGCTGTACCCATTAAATTAGTTATCCTCTGGTTGTGATCGTAATGTGATGGGGCAAAGTCCCATCACATTACTTGATTATTATTTGATTAAATTCTCAGCGCCACTAATGACACGGGCTGACAAAATTTTGTCGCCTAGTCTTAGTTTATCCAAAGTTTCCTTGCCATCAGTGACATAACCAAAAACGGTATAGTTTCCATCAAGCAAATTTAAGCCTGCGGGGGTTAATTCTGATTCAAATAGGTAGATGAAAAACTGAGATGAACCAGCATTAGCATCATCATTAGGATGCGCCATGGCAACCGTCCCAAAGGCAGCGAAAGGCAGTACTGGCAATGTGCCTGACAGACCTTGTTCTTCAAAGGTTTTGCCATAGGTAGGAACCTTTTGATCTGGGAGGCGCACTTCAATGGGTACAGTCCGATATTTTTTGGTTTTAGGATCGATGTAGCCATCAGCTGCGCCATCGGGATCACCTGTCTGCAAGTAATAGTTTTCGTCGGCTCGTGTGAAAGTTAGACCATCGTAAAAGCCTTTCTGAACGAGATCGACAAATTGACCTGCATTGACTGGTGCATTGTAGCCATCGACTGTAATCGTGGCATTACCTTTTTCGGTGGATATCTCCACGAGGGCGCGTCCCTTAAGTTGAGGCAATTGGGCATATTGGGCAGGAACTTCAAAGGGGAAGGCTTGAATAAAGTCAGATTCGACTAACCCGACATAGTCCAAGGCTTTTTCCGATAAGGCTTTAACACTGTTACGATCTTTGACTCCGATCGCCTCTTGTAAAGGCACAATGGCTGTCGCTAAGCTAGCCAAATGTTCGGTTACTAATCCTTGGCGATCGCTACTAACTTCAGCAATCAACTGTGCCTGATTTTGGCTAAGGGTTTGCGAAATCGTTTCAATATCTCTTTTGAGGTTGCTCCACCTTTTAAGATTGGCTTGGCGGGGCATTTGCTCCAATATGCGCTGGACATCTCGCAGAACTTCACTATCAATCGGTAAAGCATTTCTCAAGATGACACGAGGATCTTTAATCGCACTTTTGGTTGGTAGTGCTGCTATGCTTGGCGCGATCGCCGATACCATCGTCAAACAAGTCACAAGCAAACAAGCGATCATGAACGTTATGCTCGTAAACCACCAAGATCTCCGAGATACAAGATCTATTTGCTGATTTGTTAGATCACTGATTCTTTCTAAATTACGATTTAAATTAAGATTTAACATTGCGCCCAGAACTAAATTAGCCACTTAAAAATGCTATTGCATTTGGTTGCACAGTTAGGAAAACTTAAATTTGATTTCATGCATTCCTATAGCAAACCAAGGTTTGCTTAGGACATAAACCCAGAAGATGAGTGGCGGCGCGAAGCGCCGCCACTCATCTTCTGGGTTTGGTTTGTACTAGCTAACTCTTTTTTTGCTATATCTTTAAAATTGTGAAATTGTGGCGGAAAAGCATCATGGCAGATTGGAATGTTTTTCTAAAATCGGCGTAGGGACGGAGTTTAGGCTCGAAATGTCGGTATAGGTAGTAAAAGAGGTGCGAATTATACCCTCTGCTATTTCGGTTTTCGTTTATTCTAGGCATTGTAGCGATCGCCCCACTATGAAATCTAACTCACCCGACAATAACGCCTCACCCTTACAAAATATCTTCTCTTGGGTTAAGAACACCCCTGAGAGAGCAATTGACGAGGCTTTTGAAGCGGCTGTCAGCATCAAGCGGATTGAAGAAGAAACTTTTAAAGGCAATAAAATTTCTAATGACGGGAGCTTTGGTAACAATGTATTTAGTGTATTTGAGATCCAGCTTCAAAAGTATCTCCGAACGATCAATGCGCGACTGAATTTCTACAAAGTTAGTGCCTCACTGCCCTATTTGCAGACTCAAAGCTCTAGCAATCAAGCAAATACGGCGATCGCCAAATATGCAGCCAACGAACAGGACAATGATCCCGTAGGTAATGGACAATTATCTGCAAATCAACTAGGTGGGAATAGTCGAAGATTTTCTATTTATCAGAAGCTTGCGTTTATTGACTACACTCTCGAAAGATATACCAGCGCAAGTGCTCAGACTATCGATGTTGTTGTTAAGCCTTCAGTTAAGACAAACTTATCTAACAGTAAAGGCATAGAGGCTGAAGAAACTGAAGTAGAAACTGAAGAAAAGTTTCAACTCTTTAAAAATACTAAGCCTAATAGCTATAGACGACCTCCTCAGCAGGTGACATCTGTGGAGAAAAGTATTTTGCCTGGGTCATTTTTTAAAGCTTTTGATCGGGTTAAACGTAATCTTAGTGGCTCATATACTGATTATGAAAAAGATATTGTTGAAGAATTAAGACAATCACGACTTCGGATTAATCAGGCTTTACGCTACATTGTGGTCTTAGTGATTTCTGTAATTGCAGTTCAGATTTTATCGAAAGCACTGATTTTCAATCCGATGATTAACAGTTTTATTGACACAAATAATATGACTGTCAAGTTTAGTCCAGCGATCGAGGAAAAAGCTTTTAATGCGTTGCGATTAGCCAAAGAGCGGATTGAATTTGATTTCATGATTAAAACAATTGTGCTGGAGCAATCGCAAGAGAAACAAGAAGCTACTACTAAAAAGACAGCTTCAGAAAAACCTGAAGAACCTTCTAACACTCCGAAACAGACAGTCTCAGAAAAACCTGATGAACCTTCTAACACTCTTAAAAAGACAGCTTCAGAGCAATCAGAAGAACTTGAGAAATTGATACAGGAAGAATCAGTTAAAATTTTAAAAAAGTTCAACACTGAAAGCCTTGATGGTGTTAAGAACTTACTATCCGATATTACTGCTGCTTTTGTCTTTTACCTTTTTCTACTTTCAGGACGCAAAGAATTAGAAACTATTAAAGAATTTCTAGATGAAGTTCTTTATAGTCTGAATGACAATGCCAAAGCTTTCCTGATTATCATTGCAACCGATACCTTTGTAGGATTTCACTCTAGTGAAGGATGGGATGCTTTGCTCACAGTTTTATTTAGTCATTTTGGACTACCTGAAAATAAAATTTTGGCGCAATCTTTTATCTCTACAGTTCCTGTGTTTTTGGATGGACTTTTCAAATTCTGGATTTTCCAATACCTAACGCAAGCTTCACCTGCCACCGCCACAATTTATCGAGAAATGAACGAATAGGTTAGCCGCGCCGCCTTTTAGTTAAAACTCAAAGAGTGTGAGGCGGCGCGAAGCGCCGCTTCACACTCTTTGGGTTTTAATGAGAATTGCTGTAAGCGATCGCAAAAACAAGTTAAGATTTATGATGGCTTAGCGACCCAGCCGTTGACAGCCGTTGACTTTGTTAGTTGTGCAATAGATTTTTAAAAATTCCCTATGATTTACGAAATTTTCATGCCCGCGCTTAGCTCCACTATGACCGAAGGAAAAATCACCTCTTGGGTGAAATCGCCTGGCGACAAAGTGGAAAAAGGCGAAACTGTCGTGATTGTAGAGTCTGACAAAGCTGATATGGATGTCGAAACCTTCTACGAAGGTTATCTCGGTGTAATCATTACCCCCGCAGGAGAATCTGCACCCGTCGGCTCCGCGATCGCCTATGTCGCTGAGACCAAAGAAGAAATCGAAGAAGCTAAGTTGAAAGCGGCTGGTAAATCATCGTCACAAAACGGATCGGCAGCACCCAAACTATCTGAAGAGCCTCCCGCCAAATTAGTTTCTACCCCCACAGCAGCCTCGGTTGCTTCCATCCCTGATGTCGTCGTCTCCTCACCACGCAAATCTGCACCAACAGCAGCATCAGACCGTCAAATCGTATCCCCAAGAGCTAAGCGCATTGCTAAGGATAATGGGATTGACCTAGCTAAAATTTCAGGAACTGGCCCAAATGGGCGAGTCACTGCTGCTGATGTCGAAGCATTTTTACAACCTGTGGCGGCTCCCGCAACAAAGGTTGCCACACCTGCACCATCGGTAACTGCTTCACCTGCTGCAAAACCATCAGCCCCCGCACCAGCATTAGGAACAGCACAATCACTTACTACCTTACAAAAGGCAGTAATCAACAATATGAATCAGAGTCTTTCTGTACCTACATTCCGTGTGGGCTACACGATTACTACTGATGCTCTAGATGCTCTCTACAAGCAAGTTAAGTCTAAGGGCGTGACCATGACCGCACTTTTGGCGAAGGCAGTTGCCGTAACTTTGCAAAAGCATCCTTTGGTGAATGCAAGTCTTAGCGATCGCGGTATCGAGTATAAGAGCAATATCAATGTTGCCGTTGCTGTAGCAATGGATGACGGTGGTCTGATTACGCCTGTATTAAAAAATGCAGATCAAACCGACCTCTACAGTCTCTCTCGTGATTGGAAAGGACTAGTCGATCGCGCCCGTGCGAAGCAATTGCAACCCGATGAATATAACTCTGGCACATTCACCATTTCCAACTTGGGTATGTTTGGAGTTGATCGCTTCGATGCAATTTTGCCCCCTGGAACTGGTGCAATTTTAGCGATCGGTGGTTCTCGTCCTCAAGTTGTGGCAACTAAGGATGGTGCAATCAAGGTTGCTAGTCAAATGCAAGTCAATCTCACTGCCGATCACCGTGTGATCTATGGCGCTCATGCGGCGCAGTTCTTGCAAGATCTAGCCAAGTTGATTGAAACTAATTCTCAATCCTTGACTCTGTAATATTTCTGGCTATTTATCAAAAAATCGTCAATTGTCATGATTTATTCATAACAATTAACGATTTACAACAACAAACTTGTAGGGGCAGAGCATTCCCGAAGCAATTCATAAATTTTGAGGTTGTTTTAATTTTGGGAATGCTTTGCCCTAAACTCGCAACGCAGGGACAATTTATCGGTGAAAGCGAAGAGGGTAGAGCTTTTGCGTTTCGAGGTGATGGGTAGAAAGCATGAAATACTGGCGCAAAAGCTCTACCCCTACAGGTGATTGGTAATTTTTTTTGTGGCGATCGATTTAGATGCTTTGTTGGCGATCGCTCCAAACTGATTTTGCTGAAGCGATGACCCAGCTTTAGCATGTGTTAGCGAAGCGTAACGCATTCACAATAAACATCAAAATGTGAGTTATATCTCATTAATGCACGCTACAAGATCGGCGATCGCATTTTCACTATCACTGCAAAGTGGGCTACTGTTTAAACGTCGTTATGACTTTTTGCTTACATTTTTTGAGTAAGTCAAATTGAACCGAGTCTGGCATGACTAGCTCTTCGTGAGTCAGATTATTCCTGATTTGTCTAATTTCATACAATGAATCGTATAAATCTTGTGACATCATTCCTTTGCGATTGAGAAAGTCGATATTTTTATAGACCTCCTTCCTCACTTGTGATTGATCAACTTTTCCTACAGCCTCCGCTAAAATGTCTTCAATCTCCTTAAAATCATTGGCAAATCTACCAAATCTTTCATCCTTAAAAAGGGATACCGTTGTTGCGCTACCAACTTTTGCTGCGGTGTTGCTAGCTTTTGGTAGTAATCGGTGCAGTATTGAAATGACTACCAGCAGCATGGTGTAAAAAACTGGAAATGGCACCGCTACAACTGCACCTAAAAATACGGCTTTAACTAAGGCTGGAGCAGGTCGATCTCCTAAAATCCGCTGCTTAGAAAAAACGATATAAGCACTCAATCCAAAGAGAACAAAAACAATCACTGGAATTGCTGGAATTCCAACAATTGAAATGGCTGCTCCTGTTTCGATTAACATCCACAGGCAATCAAGGAGAAATACTGCAATTAATCCATCCCGATGAAAACCTAACCATTGTGGAGACGCTTTTCTATTTTCATAGTGAGACATATTGGTAGACCTTTATTTACTGAGGATTATGGACTAAATGGAAATTACTGCGCTTAACAGCCACCAGCTTTACTATCCTTTACCATTCGTTAATCCCTCATCCTGAAAGGTTTTGGTGGTCATATCAATGCGTTTGACCGACTCACCCATATCGCGGATATATTGGTAGTTCGCAAACCCACCAATAGCGGCTCCTAGGAAAGGAACTGATTTTCCAGCTAAGGAAGCGGACATACGAAGAAGAATGCTCTTGGCGATCGCTAGGAGGATTACTCTTGTCAAGAATGTACCGACTTCTACACCTATTGCTGTGCCTATAATCTTGATTAATTCAAGAAAAGAAACTTTATACACTCCTTTCTTATGGTATATGACCCCTAATGTCACTCGAAATAGCTGAAGAACATTGTTCATCAGATCAAAGGGAACTCCAACAATCGATGTTGTAAATCCTCCGAAACCACTTGCCGCACCCGTTGTAGCAGCTAAAGTTGCACATTGATTGATGAATGCATCAATCCCCATCTTGTCAACTTTATTTTTGATGTCAAATTGGTTGATGTTTTCAAAAATCTTTTGGAAACTTTGCGCCAATATATTAGCCTTAGATGAATCTGCATCCGAACCATCCATCTGATCACTAGAGTCTAAACCACTTGCCATAACTGCATCAATTCTTTCTAGCTAAGGTAACTATGTATTTAGACGGAAAAATTCTGTCTAACGTCAGTATAAGCAATATAGGCTGAAAGTCAAGATTGTGTCTAATCAACCCATATGGCATGTTAGGCAGAAAAATTCGGGCTATTTACCCTATATAGTAAGTTATATGGGGAAATTCTACCTAAGCCCCCAGATAGCTTATTAGACCGACATCACAATATATTATTCAGGCTAACCACTTGACAATTTCATACTGCTTCGCATCTTTTGTTTCGTGCTAGCATTAAATTGAATGCAAATTTAGTGCAGTAGCCCTATGATTAACCTCAGCCAAGACATTCAACCCCTATCCACCTTCAAGCGTAATACCAACGAACTCATCACCCAGATGAGAAATACTGGACATCCCATCGTATTAACCATCAATGGTAAAGCAGAATTAGTCGTCCAAGATGCAGCGTCCTATCAACAATTACTCAATAAAATTGAAGAACTAAAAGCTATTGTAGGAGTAGAAAAATGATTATAAGACTTAGCACAGGTTCACACTAGATAAAAGAAATTAAAGCCATGACGATCGCTACAGAACAAGCTAAATCTAAAGCCAAAATTTGGACTGATGAAGAGTTTATGGCTTTACCCGATCGCGGCGATCTAGTGCGACCTGTTGCCGAACAAAGGATTTGGCTAGAAAACATCAGTTGGCAAACCTTTGAGCAATTGCTAGAAGATATAGGCGATCGCTAGAATTTCGGTAATGGGTTAGAGATAACAATCCGCATTAAGAAAAGATAGAGAAGGTACGGAATTGCTCAAAAAAGCCTGTTAATATATTAAGTAATAAAAATTAATATAACTTTTTAACATACATTGTTTTTATCTCCTGACAAGGTTGAACTTGAGGAGCGCTCCTTAGCACGGGCAACAGTTCAGGTTCTACCCCCTACTGTCAATGTCACGTCAGCGTTTCCGCAATACTTATCACAACATTTACTAGCCACCGCCTCACTGTTACAACATTGGCGCGTCTGGTTTGCATCACTCTTTTTAGTATCCGTCCCCGTCTTTTTTGAAGCTCCCCTTGTGCGCTATGCCCCTTGGTTGAGCTTGATTTGTACCGTCGGTTGGTTAGCGATCGCCAAACATCTTCAAGCAGAACCAAAAAAACAAGTGTGGGGCAGTCTCACTTGGGGCTTTAGCCTGACTTGGTTATGTGGCTCTCTGTATTGGGGCTGGCTACGCTGGGAGCCTGCCTACCATGTACCAGTCGAAGCTTTAGCTTTGCCTTGGGCAATCTGGGCAACTCGTCAAGATTCCCACCGCGTCGGCGGATGGTTTTATATAGGCTCACTATTCGGGACAGCCATTACCGATCTGTATTTCTACATCGCGCATCTTTTTCCTAACTGGAAAGCCTTGATGCAAGTTGAATCAAATATTAGTCTTGCTCAACCGATTTTAAAAAATGCTTTAACTTTAGTCGAAACCCCTTGGGGAATGACTTGGGCTTGTATTTTGGCAGCTTTGCTCTTGATTACTGGGAATAAAGCAATGCGATCGCCTAATCTCGCTTACTGGGCTTTTGGCGGAGCAGTGTTAGGTACGATTTTTGTAGATTTGCTATTTTTCAGCGTCGCAGTATTGGGATAAAAAAAGAGTCGCTAAGCGACTCTTTTTTTTCAGGAATTATAGGCAAATAAAAACCCAGCGTTGGTGCGCTGGGTGCAGTCAGTTTAAGGCTTCATTGATAAGTAGATTACTTGAGTAAGTCCTCTCTTTACCTCACGCGATCGGGTGAAATATTCTCAACAAAAACAGCTCTGCAAAGCAGGGCTGTTTTTGTTTAATCGATTGGCAAAGAATCCACTTTTTTGAATTCCCCATTCCAAGGCGCAAAAAATGGTAAGAACATCATCCCAGGAATGGCTAATACCAACGTAAACAAGAAAAATAAAGCCCAGCCCTTGCCATCACTACCTGCTAACCAAGAGATTTGATTAATCGAAGTCCATGAGGGAATATTACGCTGAATAAATTGGGCAGACTCGCCTGAAAATGGTGAAGCTATAAGATCTCTCCCAACGGCAAATAGACTCGAAAGCAATGCAAATTGAGTTGCTGAGAAACTAGGATTGCACAACACCATCAGAAATCCTAAAAACCCTGCGGTTCCTAGACCACTGCAAAAATTTTCTACATTAATTGCAGCTAGTAAAACCAGATCATTTTTCCCAGCAACGGCGATCGCGTAATAGCCGATATTGCTAATTGCTTGCAGGAATCCAAATACCCATAGCGATCGATTAACCCCAATCTTGCTAAGAATAGCTCCCCCAGCTAAAGTCCCCACAATCGTGGCAACTAGTCCAATTCCCTGTCTGACCGTGCCAATCGTGCCATCATCAAAAATAGTTTTTAAGAAAGGGACTGCCATTTTACCCACCATCGCATCGCTAAATCGATAGAAGATCGTGAATATAAGAATTAGTAAAACCTTGCCCACACCCAAGCGTTGAAAAAATTCTTGAAAAGGTTTAACTACAGCTTCATCTAATGTCGCAGGACGAGCATTAGCTTCTGGCGGTTCGGGGGCGATAAATGTGGCGATCAGCCCTAGACTCATCACAACTGCTAGTAACACATACACCCAAGCCCAACCAAATCGACTGAGGCTTAAGCTTGTAAAACCGTTGCTGGATAGAAACTGTGAAAGCGAGGATTTCCAACTTAATCGAGTCGCCAAATTAAATCCGACAAATCCCGCAAATAGGAGCGCAATTCGATATCCCATTACCCAAATCCCGATCCCTGCACCGACTTCCTGCACTTTTAAGACATCAGTACGGTAAGCGTCGATCGCAATATCTTGAGTCGCACTGAGAAAAGCGAGAACTAAGGCGGTAACTGCTAAAACTGGTAAAGCTTCGTTCCGACTAGCTAGGGGTAAGCTATCGATCGTAAACATTTGTAATGCGATCGCCAAAATAGCAAGAACTAAACCGCCTTGTGTTAGCAAAATCCAGCCTCTCCGTCGCCCTAGAAAAGGTGGCACAAAGCGATCGATAAAGGGTGACCACAGAAATTTGAGTGAATATGGCAGTGAAACTAAACCTAACCAGCCAATCGTACTAAGGTCAAACTTAGCGCTGGTAAGCCATGCGCGAAATGCATCATCGGTCAGTGCATAGGGTAGCCCTGATGCAAAGCCCAGTGACAAAAGCGCCGCCATTTTGCGACTCTGAAAAACTCGAAAAAATTGGGCGATCGTATTCATACTTGCGGATTAGACTACAATATATATGTAAGCGGAGACGAAAGTTTCCGTTCACTCCTCACACCACATTCCGCCCAAGCTTATGAGCAGCAAGGGCGGTTTCTTCTTTTTTGCCTAAGTTAAGTTGTTAAAATTAAACGTAGGATAGGTTAGCGATAGCGTAACCCATCATTGACAACTAATTGATACGTTACGTTTCACTAACGCATCCTACATTTAATTTAGCCTTCCAAATTAGATTGGCGCGAAAATTTGAGATCGTTGCGAAGAGTTAACTCAATGATTGAGGGTTAAGCTTAACAATTATGGTTTTTAGCAAATGTGCAATGCTAGCTGTTATACTACCTACACGCAATTTTTGAAAATAAAAGTTTTTAATATTTAGGGAGTTAGCAAAGCATGTCATCAGCGATCGCCGTTACAGATGCTAGCTTTGAGCAGGACGTACTTAAAAGTGACATCCCTGTTCTAGTAGATTTTTGGGCCCCTTGGTGTGGTCCCTGCCGTATGGTTGCTCCTGTAGTCGAAGAAGTCGCTACACAGTATGAGGGCAAAATCAAAGTTTTTAAGCTTAACACCGATGAGAATCCTAGCGTAGCTGGACAATATGGCATTCGCAGTATTCCCACGCTCATGTTATTTAAGGGTGGTCAACGGGTGGATGTGGTTGTAGGTGCTGTCCCTAAGACAACATTGTCTACCACTATCGAAAAGCATTTGGATAGCTAAAAATTTTTCCAACCATATAAAGTAAAAGGGGCGCGTTGCGCCCCTTTTACTTTATATGGTTAAGCGCAAAGCGCTATATTTAAGTAAATATCTACTAGCTAATTGAACGAAACTAAGTGGTGTCACAATCTAAGATTGTCGAAATTTTATCTGCTGACGAGTTGCGTCGAACGATCAATCGTTTGGCTTCGCAAATTGTCGAAGCTAGTGATGATTTGTCAAACGTGGTTTTGCTCGGAGTTTATACCCGTGGTGTCCCACTAGGTGTAGCGATCGCAAGGCAGATTGAGGCTCTGGAAGGAATTTTAGTTCCTTCAGGCGCTTTAGACATTACATTTTATCGGGATGATCTCGACAAAATTGGATTGCGAACACCTAGCAAAACTGAGATTCCCTTTGACCTCAATGGTAAAACTATCGTCTTAGTCGATGATGTTATTTATAGCGGAAGAACAATTGGAGCCGCTTTGAGTGCAATTCATGACTATGGTCGCCCCAAGGTTGTGAGATTATTGGCACTGATCGATCGCGGTCATCGTGAGCTTCCAATTCATCCTGACTATGTGGGGCGAACCCTACCAACTTCTAAGGATGAGCAGGTAAAAGTATTTTTGAGCGCCGCAGGGGACGGTCGAGATGGCGTTGAGTTAATTAAACCGCTTAACTAGATGTTTTACTTTTCTCCACAGTTATTCTCGTAATACTATGCAGACAGCTCAAAAGCTACTAGCCTCAAAAGTAACCTCTAAATTTCAAACTACAATACCCAAAATCATTCGTGACGCTATGAGCATATCTCAAGGGGACGTTGTTGTATTTGAAATTGAGGAAGGTCGAGTCTTTATCAAAAAATTGCAGCCGTTAGATTTAGATTATCTCAGTGCGATCTCAGAAACTTTGAGTGAGTGGGCATCTCCAGAAGATGAGGAAACTTATTGTGCCCTTCAATCGTTGCGAGCTTAGGTCAAAGCATTCCCAAATTAAAATTATTTGAAAACTTATGGATTTCCGTGGGAATGCTTTGACCCTACATGGGGATCATATGGGGTGCGAATAATTCATGATACTAAAGACAAAATGCATTGGGGCTTTGAGCCGAGATGACCGTGAAGCAACTCAGAGATCGATCTCACAGCTTTTTAAGATTAGTCTTTAACGAAAAAGTCGCTGGTAGTGGGAGCTATATAACTGCGATCGCTCTTTTGTACTACTTCTTAAATTATTTAAAGCAGGACTAATCACAAAAAGCGTAGTTCTGGTTAAGTTCTCTTTGATTGTGACCGATGCCATTTCTGAAAGGGGAACCGTCAAAATCTTTTCATCTTCCCAACCTAATCGATAGCAAATTGCCACATTGGTATCGGCTGGATAATGTTCCATTAATTTAGATTGAGCATTTTCCACATGGTGAGCGCTGAGATATAGACATAATGAGGCTTGATGGGCAGCCAGACTCGATAATTCTTCGCGTTCAGGAACTTGAGTACGTCCACTGATCCGCGTAAGGATTATCGTTTGGACTAGTTCGGGAACAGTTAGTTCTACTTGTAATCTTGCTGCTGCTAGCTGAAATGCACTAACCCCAGGGATGATTTCAAAAGGGATTTCAGCTTCAGATAGAGCTACTATTTGTTCTTGAATTGCACCATATAAACTAGGATCGCCATCGTGTAAACGGACGACTAGTTTTTGCGATCGCACTCTATCAACAATAATCTCTAAAATCTCCTCTAGGGATTTGCTCACAGTGGGAATTATTTCGGCATCAGCACGACAATATTGCAGCATTGAGTCGGGGATGAGAGAATTCGCATAAACAATCACATCGGCTTTGATTAAGAGGTTGCGCCCCTTAACTGTAATTAAGTCAGGGTCACCAGGCCCCGCACCGACGATATAAACTGGTTGCATTAAAAAACCTAAGATAAGTGTTTGTTTCCCACCGAAGGCGGGAAACAAACACTTATCTTAAACAACTAACTGCCCTAAGCGATCGCACAAAATTGTTTTGATCTCAATTTTAAGATCTGTGTATTTCTGTACATAAGCTGTAGCTCGCCGCGTAATTTGATCAGTGAGGTACTGAAAGATCACGCGATCGCAGTCATGCTCAACTAATAATTGATGCACTGCTTCGGCAGTAAGCGATCGCTCTATTTCTTGGATTAGTGCGATCGGTAAATTCTCATGCACAGCCGCTCTGACTAAAATATCTATTCTGGCATCAGCCAAGTGACTAGAGGTATTGAAAATTCCACCTGCTAGTTTTAATAACTTTCCATGATAGCCAACAAGAGTAATCGAAGTTACACCTAAAAGCGCAGCCTCTACTAACATTGCGCCTACCCAATTGGCTGTCTGGACTAATTGCGAAGTTTGAAACCCAAGATTTTGAGCGACTTGGTAGCCATTTGCGCCGATGTAAAACGCTATTTCATGGGAATTAGATGCTTTAGTTCGTAAATCTGCGCGAAACTCTTCGAGTTTATCTTCTACGGAGAGAGGTTTGGATATTGCAGAAGTTCCTAATAAAGATAGTCCCTCAAGAATACCAAAAGCAGCATTGGAAGTACGTTTAGCTAATGCTCTTCCTTCAGGCAAAATAAATCTAATTCTTGCGGAGAGATGATCGGGCAGGAGTTGCAAGAGATTAACGTCTGCTAAATTTCGCGCTAATTGATAGATAGCTGGCTCTCCACTAGAGGTTCTTCCCAAACCTTCTCCAGCTTCCAAAATTATCCGTTCTCCACCTGTTGAAGATTCTAATTTTACCCAAGCCCAGACAGGAGTTCCAGCGGTCAGATCGAGATTGTCCCCTGGGTCACTAAGGGCGATCGCGATCGCTGTATTGTCATCAATAATTGCACTTTGGGCGATTTCCACTATGCCTGAACCAGATTCTAGTAGATCAAGTTCTACTAAAGCTGAGTTCTTTTTTTGGATGGCGAAAATTGCGGCTTTAGCCGCAGCGATCGCAAATACAGGAAGGGTATATCCAGATTTCATACAGGTAATTATCTTGACCATAAAAAGAGAGACAGCGCAAAGCTCTGTCTCTCTTTTTATAGGATTACTTTAACGACTAGGATTTAATCTTGTCTTTATGTTGAGGGCAAGAGATAACAACACTAGCACCAAGCACAAACCCCGTATACTCTTTCAACTTAGCGAGTTTATCCGCAGGAATAGACCCACCTTGCTTGTCAAATTCTTTTTCGAGTGCATCGGTTAGAGTGTTAATAGGAACACCTGAATCAAGAGCTTTACAGGTTTCTGTTTCGACTAACCCAATGTACTTGATACCACCAGTTGCTTCATACATTTCCTTGTATTCGGCATTTTCCTTGATAAGGGCATCAATATCTTTAGTTTTGCCAGAAGAAGCATCGGCTTTAGGAGAAGCATCGGCTTTAGGAGAAGCATCAGCTTTAGGTGAAGCATCGGCTTTAGGTGAAGCATCAGCTTTAGGTGATTCGGTGGGGCTAGAAGTAGGAGAGGGAGAAGCTGAAGCTGCCACTGACGGTGAAGGAGATGTTGTTGTAGCACTGGGCTGCTGACATGAAGCTAATGCCAATGCAATGGATACAGGTAACAACAAACTACCAGCGAAGCGTTTAAGCATATTTGATATTTAGGAATAAGATTGATCAGTCTAAATAATACTACTCTAACTATGAATTGCCCGTATAGTACTTTTTGCTGCAATTTAAAAAGTAGAGTGGAAAAGTGCTATCTTACGCTTACTTTATTTTCTAGAAATTTTAGACTCAATTCTAATTGTGAAACTAATTTTGTTCTTTTCAGCCTCATAGGCGCTAAAAAACAATTTTTATGATGAGAATTACTGGGATTTCATAGCCGATCGCACTAATAGATAAGAGTTAGGCTTATTATTTAGGTTACATTTTGGCTTTACATAGGTACACGAAGATTTATGTTTAATGCAACTGAACTGCTGATCGGTAACTTTGTTGAACAACTAAAGCTAGGATACCGTCGTACCTATGGCGGTTATCTACATGATTATGAAGACATCATCGGCTGGGCTGGCAACATGGCTCTGGAAAATATTGCCAATAGTGATGCGCTTTACCACAACGTCGAACATACGATCTTAGTGACGTTAGTTGGTCAAGAAATTTTGCGCGGTAAGCATATCCGTGAAGGACGAGTCTCTCCTGAAGATTGGCTGCATTACATTATTTCTCTTGTTTGCCATGATATTGGCTATGTTAAAGGAGTTTGTCTCCAAGATGGGGGAGGGAAGTTTGCCACTGGGATTGGCGAAGCAATGGTAGAGTTACCCGCTGGAGCTTCTGATGCAGGGTTAACGCCCTATCATGTCGATCGCGCCAAACTATTTGTAAATCAGCGTTTTGCTAATCATTCTTTAATTAAGGCTGAGAAAATTTGCCGTAACATTGAACTGACAAGATTTCCTGTACCGAAAACTGGCGACCACCAAGATACGACACATTTTGCAGGCTTGGTGCGATCGGCTGATTTGATCGGGCAGCTCAGCGATCCCCGTTATCTCAAAAAAATTGGGGCTTTATTTTATGAGTTTGAAGAAACTGGCGTAAATGTCGCACTTGGCTATGCTCACCCAGGAGACTTGCGCCGCAACTATCCTAAATTTTATTGGACAAGTGTATATCCATTTGTTAAAGATGCTCTTTACTACTTGTCTCTAACTCAGCAAGGTCAAGAGATTGTGGCGCACCTATATTCAAATGTTTTTGTAGTTGAACATGAAAAGCCAGAATATCAGCCATAAATCTGCAAAAATTCTCATAAAAAAGGGTGTACGGCGCAAAGCGCCGCACACCCTTTTTTATTCAGCCAAGGTGCTTATACAAATCTTTTCATTTTGTTCAAAAAGTGGAATTGCAACTTCATCAAAAAATGCGATCGCTAAATCTGTCCATCCCTTATTTCCTCTAGGATAAGTTTCAGGCGTACAAACGTATGCTTCGCGGAATAAGCCTGAATAGTTTTTGTCTAACTTATGGTTGAATAGTGCGATCGTATTTTTTAGTTGATTAATAGCCTTGATGCGATTTTTAAAAACTGCATTGTCATTTACACTTGTTGCATTTAACTTAAACTCAACGAAGCAAAATTCATGTTCATCAAAAAAGACAAAATCGCAATGAGAATCTCCAAAGCCTAAAAGCCCCTTTTTTCCATCAATCGGAATAAATCCAATGATTTTGCTATTTTTAATATTGAATAATTTAGCAGGATCAAAATCATGCTCGATAATTTCTTTGCCATTTAGTTTAATTGTAAAAGTATTGTCTTCTAAATTGATACTAACAACAATAAAAGATTGCCCCTTATAATCAATTATCGTAAAATCTTCTCGTAATTCTATTTCTAAAATATCATTTAACTTATTAAATCTGTTTGACAAATGCTCTTTTATTAGTTCAAACTTACTCATTTTTTTCTAGATATTTTAGTATATAAACCATACAAATAATTAAAATCGCCTCCCAACATTTCAGATACTGCATCTAAATAATTTTGCTGAATAGCACCCGTTTGATTATTAAAAATAGATTCACAATATTCATGCTCTTCTTGAATAGAAGAGTTACCTAACGAATAGGCAGAAAAATCTTTAGCCTTTAGCCAAAATTCTTTTGGTATTAGTTCAGCAACTTCAGCCTCAGCCAATGGATTCTTATCCACAACTCGTTGAGCAAATAACAAGTTGTTAAATACCGTAAGTACATAAGGACTGTGAGTTGTAATAATGAGTTGATTATTATCATTTTGATTAACCATTAAAGCTAATAACTCAATTAAACTCTTTTGAGCAACAGGGAACAAATGTGTTTCTGGCTCTTCAACTATTCTTAATACTTTTGATTGTTTAAGTATAACAAAGAAAATATCTTGCAGAATTCTTATAGATTCTTGTTGTCCTGATGAAGCATTATGAAGGTCAATAGATTCTTGAGTATTAAGTATAATCTTCTCTTCAAGGTTATTACTAATGTATTCACCTTTTAATATTTCTACAATTTTCTTTTCCGCAAGATATAGATTAGATTTTTCTTCTTTGTCTTTATCTTTATCTTTTATAGAAGATCTAAAACGAGAAATTAAATCTTGGAATTTTCCATGAACGCTAAAAACATCTTTAACATATATAACTCTTTCAATAAATTTCATCATTAAGATCTCATTAACTATTTGAGATTTTTGTTGAAATTCTTTTTTGCTGTTTTTTTCTAGCCTACTTTGTAAATCGGCAAAGAAATATTTTTCAAACAATTCAGAATAACCTACTGTAATACTCCTTCCTGCAATAACAAATAATGAATCGACTTCATAACTGTGAAAAAGATTATTTAATATTTCTGCAAGGATTTGAGCATAATTAATTTTAGTTTTCTCATGAGCAAGTCTCTCATGAATATTGGTCGTTTTTGATCCTTGTTGTAAGCTCAGTTTTATTTGAGTTAGAGCCTCAGGAATATTGTATTTATAAAAATCTTGACTAAACTCACATTGTATAGTTTTATCTTTATTAAGACTTAAATGTAAGTACTTATTTATTTCAACGAAATAATAAAATTTTATTTCAAAATCAATAAGTTTTTCTGTTGAGCCAAACCAATTGTAGAATTTTTCTTGTAATACAAAAGCGATATCAGAATTCTCATCAAAGTAATCTCTTTCTTGATCTTGATAAATTTGATTAAATACATCATCTTTTAGTGATTTAAAAAAGTAAATAAGCTTAGCAATCGTGCTTTTACCGCTAGCTTGTTCACCAATTAAAACTAAAACTTTCTTTATTTCAATTTCGGCGTATTCGATCGCACCAAAGTTTTTGATAATAATTTTTTGCATATAGTTTAGATACTTGGTTAGGTGATTTGGTCTTAAAACTAGTTATAGCCTATATTTTATGAAATAAAAAAGGAGGTCTTAAATTAATAAGACACTCCTTTTTCAAAAGCTTTGCTTAAAGATTAAGCGCTGACTTTGCCGTAAAATACGCCGCGAATGATCACTTCCTTGGGTTCAACACCACCAAGATCATTGTCAGAGGTTTGCTCAGTCTCGAAAGTACCAGCGATTTCGCCAGTATCTGCATTGAGCTTAGCGATTTGCAATGACATAGTACCTTTGGATGTGGAGTCATCCTTGACGCTTCTGTTGTCAAAAGAATTACGCTTTGCAGGTAATGCTTCAGCAGAGTCATAACCGATCGCTAGACCACGCCCCTTAGGATCGATGAATCCAGAACCACGATAGGTTGGAACTAGAGTAGAACCAACAAAATCAACCGATGTGGTTATGCCATTTACCCCAGGAGCAGTTTTGGCGTTGAAACCTTTAATGGTGAACAAAATTGCTACCAGTTCACCACCAGGCATTTTGACTGTGATGGGTTGATAGTCTAGACCATCTGTTTCAACTAAGCTGAGGCTACCATCACTATTACCAGTTACAGTTGCCTTTACAAAGTCAAGGCTAGAAGTTGAGCGCGTCATCAACTTGCTAGCAACAAACTCAGATTTTTTGCGCTTGTTGCTCGACTCTTCTTTGACAAAGAATGAAGTTGGCTCTAGGCAAAGCTCTGAAATTTCCACAGATTGCCCTGCACCAATAGAAATAAAGTTACGACCACCGCGAGAGGAACCCAAGATATCAGAACATTTGTTCGCCAAACCAGTATTTACAATTTGGTCGTAGGTCAAACCTGGTTCAACAGCAGCGATCGCATTATTAGCAAACAGACCGCCTGCTAGTAACATACATAAACTGATACACAATGTAAAAATTGCTTTCGTAAAACTACGAAATTTCATAAATAACCTCTTTTTTAATTTAACGGGATTTAACGGGTAGTATTTTAGAGTTATGACGGAACGCGCAAAGCACTGTCAATAATAACTCTGTTAAAAAAATACGATCTAGTTTGGGATTTTAAATTGAGATCGTTAAGGAGTTGGTGTTGCTTTAGACTAGCCATAGAGGTTAGCTAACTAAAGACTTAATTTATAAAATTCCAATCATCATATTATCGCGCACGAGGGTACTTAGCTTGGCACAAACTGAAATCCAATCACAGAACCAATCACAACAGGGGCAAACGGCTAATTTATCTGAGCTTGAAGTGATCAGCGATCGCCTATGGCAAATTGCTCAAGATCAACAGAGCGATGCAGCTAATCTTTTGCAAATTTTGCGAGTCATAGAATTAATCCATAAGCGCATTCGCGATGATTTGTTTCAACCTGCTCTGCCAACTAGTCGGCATGAGCTATTTAATCTGTTACGCGATATTGAGACAAATGGTGGCTGGCCGCATATTTATCGCATGAAAATCAATGAAATTTGTCGATATTTAGAACAACCAGAAAAGCTGGAAGAATAAACTAAGAATTTTGCCAAGGCTCTATCTTTACAGCAGTTTCTGATCAAACTAACCACAAGAAATTTTTTAGAAGTGTTGCTTTGCAACACTTCTAAAAAATTTCTTGGTTCGGGTTTGAGCGCAAAGCGCTGTATGTTTGTACCAAAAAGGAGAAGAGGTATTTTATGCCTCTTCTCCTTTTTGGTTTTTATGTTGGTACTAGACGCGACGGTATTGCTGATAAGCAGCAAAAAACAGTCCGCCAAGTGTAATGAAAATAAGACCTAGGCAAATGCCTGACAAAATTGGTTCTACCATAAATATTTGTTAAAAATCACTGACTTATATAGTTTACTTTAGCAATTCTCATTATGAAAATCAGTTTTTGCTTTTTAAGGAATAACTAATGAACGCAGAATACTAGACTGGTTAGATTCTGGCACAACCACGGGCTGGGGTGGTGGGGTTGTTGTTTTTGCATCCACGTCGCCACTCAAAGAATTTGGGGCAGGTTGAACCAAAAAGAGCTGCTCAGTACTTTCATATAATTTTTGCGCCAATACATCATTGGCAGCTTCAGTGAGATGAATGGGATCGATGAAAGCTTGCTGGCTGGTATTTTGAAACAGTTGGTAAAAGTTGACAAATTTTGGCTTGATTGGACTCTTGCTAAAAGCTTGGTCGGAGAGCATATAAGCATTAGTAGCGCGATCGCTATATTCCTTACCCAAAGATTTCAAAATGCCTTCTTCTTCCTTGGTTAAAGATTTTTGCTTACCAGTGATTTCTGGCTGAAGAATAATCAAAGTAGGAATATTGTTAGCCAATCTCATCATTTGCTGAGTATTGTAAAGATATCGATCAACTCTTTTTTGAATTTCTTTAGGATCTTTGCTGAGTTGTTCAGCATTAAAAACTTGATATTCAGAGCTAAACGTACTGATATCTGCTGGGATCACCCATTTTTGCCATGCTTTGACTAGATAAAGCGAATTTAGCCAGTTATTAAATTGCTGGGCTTGATATTGTCGATATTGAGCAAGTGGATCACGTAACATTTGCTCAACATTCCCTATTTCGCGAGCAGTCTGATTGCTAGGCGATCGCAAATCTTCATAGCCATCGAGGATCAGCAGTGCATTGGGGCTGTATGTCATCACCTTATGAGCTAGCAGGGCAAGCTCATTACCAGAGTTATAGCCAGGGACTGCCGCCGCAATTACCCGATAGCTGCCATCACGAATACGCGGAGGCAATGCTCGCATTGCTTCAATTTGATCGGCAAAGTAGGGGATTTCTTTGGGCTTAAACTTTTCAGGGCTGCTATTTTGAGCACGAACGCGCTCGTTGAGTAATTTCTCAACCTTAAAAGCCAATGCTTTTTGATTTTTTTCCGCCATATTCGTAAAAGCGGTGGAGCCACCAACCAAAAACACACGGATTTCGCTAGGAGGCTTGACAACAGGTACGGATGAATCTTGGCGAAAGCCCTGATCGTTGATTTGCCAATATTCACTACTTTGGCTGGGAAGCAATTCATAACCCAGTAGTGGACTGCGTTTTACTTGGAGCAGCCCAGCATCTGGTAGTCCAGGATAGTTATTACCATTAGAGTCCTGCAATTTAAAGGCATAGGACTGGGCGATCGCTACAGTTTTATTGGGAGCGAGCTGGTTGTTACTACCTGTTGCTAAAACTGCTCCTCTCGCAATTAGTTCCGCCAAAATCAATAGTAATGGCAGACCAATCAAGATCAGGAGCAGAGTATTTCGCAACCAAGATTTGCGCTTGGATTGCCAAGAAGTTGTATATCGGGGTCTACGCATGACTAGGCTACTGGTGTGCAGCTTTACAGCTTATAACAATTTTTATCTCAATCTGCAAATAACTTGAATTGGTACTTCGTAATAATTCAAGTTAGGGTTAAGTTTTTTGGTGGAGCGGCTTTGCCGCTCCACCAAAAAACTGGTTCTTATACCAATTCACAAAAGTGTGACAACACTTTCGTGAATTAAAAGCCAAACCCAGTAAGGGTTTTAAAAACACAAAATGGCGTAGCCATTTTGTGTTTTGGTATTATTTATTTGAGTTGAATCAACTCGATTTTATAGCCATCTGGATCTTCGACAAAGGCAATTTCAGTTGTGCCATGCTTCATCGGTCCTGGCTCGCGGGTGATTTTGCCGCCTTTTTCTCGAATAGCATCACAGGCGGTATAAATATTTTCCATACCCAAAGCAATATGACCATAGCCAGTGCCAATGTCGTAGGCACTGGTATCCCAATTATGGGTTAGCTCAATGACGGCATTGCTTGATTCATCGCCATAACCAACGAATGCGAGGGTAAAGCGTCCATCGGGATAATCTTTACGACGCAATATTTTCATGCCGAGGACATTACTATAAAAATCAAGCGATCGCTCTAGATCACCAACTCGAATCATGGTATGCAAAACGCGCATTTTGGCTTTCCTCTCAATTTAGGTAGAGATGTGCAAAGCACATCTCTACCAGTTTAACGATCATAATCTTCATCATCTATACTCTTAGGCTCAATTAACCAGTCAGAGTTTTGTCCACCGATAATTACTTCTTCGATCGCGACATATTCTTTATCAAACTGACGTAACGCATTTACCAAAGTATCGATCGCGATCGCATCGGTCGTTCCTAAGTCAACCCAACAGCGACCCCATTCATTTTCGTACTCCAGATCAGTCATGTTGTGCATGACTGACATCATCTCGTCATCTGCGGCTTGGTTGTCATAGTCAAAATAGCTAACATCCACACCAGATTCTAAAACCTGCATATTGCAAGCATTGAAACCACCTAATTTACCAAGCAAGAACCAAGAATTAAATACTTCATCTAACAGTTGTTTCTCTTGCTGGGAGGGAATTTCATTAAATTTTATCCAGATCCATAAGTCAAACCAATCACATTCTCTAAATCTAACTTCCATAGTCCACTTAACAGATCTTTCAAAAATCGCGATAAAAATTATATCGATACTAGTTTAGCAGTAGCTTAATCTGAACTCACATTAGAGTCAGGCTTTGGCGCTTGCATAATAAGTTGACGGCGGCGACGGCGCAGAAAAAAGAAAATTGCTAGGGGGACTAGCCAATAGGGACAATAGACCAGCAACCAGATCGAGAGCTTTAACAGACCAACACTCACAACTGCCAACGAATTGGTTGCACTATTCCAAGTATTTTGTAATTGTGTGCCGAGATCCGATTGAGGTGGAATAGTCGAGATCGCTGACAAGAGTCTTACCTGTAAAGTTGAATAAGCAACTTGATTTTTTAGATTTGTGAACTGAGCATCAATTTGCTCAATCCCCTCCCTGACACGGCTAAGTTCTTGCGTAACTTTTAGGACATCACCCACGGAGCCAGTCTGTTGAAGGATTCCCTGTAGCTGCACTTCAGTTTGGCGCAAATTTTTGAGGCGAGCTTGCAAATCCACCAATTGAGTAGAGACATCCTCAGCTTTAATCGATCGCCCTTTGACAATCCCTAACTGAGCGATCGCATCTATCACCCAATCGAGACGTTCTTGGGGAACTCTTAGTTTCAGGGAAACTGACTGCTCCATGTCAGGATTTCCTGAACGAAAGTCCTGTAATTCTAAAATATCTCCCTGTTGCTGTTTGATAAGCGCTGAGACAGCCTGTGTAATCTCGTCGATGGATTTAACTTGCAAAGAAATTTCGGCCGATTTAATTAGTTGCGGACGTGGGACAACGTCCTTTGTTACGGGCGCATTAGAATTTGAGGCTTGTTCGGGTTGGGATGCAATATTAGGCGCGGAGGAGGGAGCTTTTAACGAAGAAGCGCAACTGGCAAGAGCAATCACAGCAAGTATGCTCAGTACTTTTAGCGATCGAGAAGGTTGAATTTTCAAATTCTTTCTCATTACTGTGTTGCCAAAACTGTGTTGCCAAATTGACGTTAACTAGATTTTATATGTTTCAGCATCTGAATTAAAAACAAAAACACAAGAAGGGCGGCTTAGCGCTGCCCTTCTTGTGTTTTTGTTTTTAGCTTGCACTTGAGTTGTAGAGCACTACATATTTACAGATATAGAGAATTACCGATTTGGGTAATTCTCTATATCTGTAAATATGTAGTATCATCCATCCAAAGAATTTGCATAGCCAGACTTTTTGCTAGCCTAATAAGATATTTAGCACTTTGTAACGATAAGTTACGATACAGTGCTAAAGTTAAATTCAAATTTAGTCTAAAAGCTTCAAGAGTGCTACCCGAAGTTCTTGAGTTAGGTTAAAAAAGTGTGTTGAGTCCCATCTTTGCTCATGGGTGGGCAATCGCTGAAGCAAACGTTCAGTCGTGAGGAGTATTCCCTACCTGTGGCAACAAATCCAATCAATTTAGGTAATTCAGGTTTGTCCAGCAAGTCTTCAAAGCCAAAAACGGCTTCAACTAGGCATAAATGGACACTCTTTATAGTGTTATTTGTGGCGCTGTTATCTGGGGGACTAGGTGCAGGACTAGCATTTGTATTGAGTAGTAAACCTTTTCAGCAGCGTCAACTATCGACTGATGAGGCGGCAGTATTTAATCGCAATTCCGATGGCATGACTTCAGCGATCGCGGGTGTACCGACGCTGACTCGTCCTGTCAATATTTTGGTACTCGGAACGATCATTCTTACCTCTGACTTACCTGATGCCCAATCCAAGCCAAAAGGTAAATACTTGGCAGAGGTTGACGACAATCTCAATGGTATGAGTGACGCAATGTTGCTGATACGTTTTGAGCCTGCAACTCAAAAAGTTTCCGTCCTGTCAATTCCTCGTGATACCCGTGTTGATATTCAAGGTGTAGGTAAGACAAAAATTAATTTTGCCAACTATGCAGGTGGCGCATCCCTATCAGCTCAAACCGTTAGTCAAGTATTGGGCGATATCCCAATTGATCGTTATATCCGCTTCAATGTCAATGGGTTTGGGAAGTTGATAGATGCCCTTGGCGGTGTTGATGTATATGTGCCGAAGAAGATGAAATATCAAGATGATAGCCAACATCTATATATCAACCTCAATGCGGGGCAGCAAAAGTTAAATGGTAGCAAGGCAATTCAATATATGCGCTATCGTCACGACGATCTAGGGGATATTGGTCGTGTACAACGTCAGCAAGCATTTTTCCGCGCTTTTATCGATCAGAAACTTAACCCCCAAGCCGTCACTAAGTTTCCTGAAATCCTTACTATTGTTAAGGACAATATTGATACAAATCTATCAGTCGAAGAAATTCTTGCCCTTGCTGGGTATACGGCAAAAATTGATCGCAAAAACATTCAGATGCATATGGCTCCTGGGCGGTTTAGTAACCCTGGAGAATTCGATAGCTTGAGCTACTGGATTTTGGATAATAGACGACTTTCTAAAATCATGAGCCAAAGTTTTGGGATCATGAAGAAAGCAGACGCAAGTCTTGAGGAAAGCACACCTCAAAATCTGAGGATTGCGATCCAAGATAGTATGTCTCAACCTGAAGGCTCAAAGAAAGCTACAACTGTTCTCTCTAAGGCTGGATTCGCTCAAGTATTTCCTGCTAGCGATCGCTGGACAAAGCCTCTTGCGAAAACACAGATTGTTGCTCAAAGTGGCGATCGCGAAAGTGCCGAGAAATTGCGAGAATCTCTGGGTATTGGTGAAGTGGTAATCGAGTCAACGGGAGATATCGAGTCAGATATTACTGTTCGGATCGGCAAAGACTGGCTTGAATCCAATAATATTCCCCTTAAGCCTTTGAAACCTGCGCAAACCAAACAACAACGATAAAACTCACGATAAAAAACATAAGAGGTATTGCTTTGCGCCACTTCTTATGTTTTTTATCGTGAATTAGAGGAACTAATACCAAAACACAAAGTGGCGCAGCCATTTTGTGTTTTGGTATTAAAAGGGTGTGACTAGTTTCTGTTGGTTTGGCGCAAGATAGTTGCGTGCAGTCTGACAATCAGACTGAATTTGAGCTTTGAGAGCATCAAGTGAATCAAATTTCTTTTCAGGTCGGATAAATCTGATTAGATTTACACTTAGTTCTTGATCGTAAAGATCGCCTTGCCAGTCAAATAAATGTACTTCGACCGATCGCCGATCGCCATCCACAGTTGGACGCAACCCAATATTCATCACACCTAATATTTGTGATTGTGTTTGTGTTGCTGCATCAGGATTATTGATAATTGCTTGGACAGCATAAACCCCATCACGCGGCAAACACTTTTGCATAGGCAGCTCTAAATTTGCAGTCGGGAACCCAATTGTGCGACCTAATTGCTTGCCTTGCACAACTCTGCCCACGAGGTTATAAGGACGACCAAGCAGTGAATTGGCTAAATCAATTTCGCCTTGAGCTAAAGCTGAACGAATATTTGAGCTACTGATGCGCACGGGCGGCGGCTCTATATCCCCGAAACTCATCTTTTGCTCTGGAATGACCGTTAGGCGATCGCCCCAAATATTTTGCAGATCGGTGATATTGCCTTGACGTTGCCGCCCAAAGTGAAAATCGAAGCCGACGCTGATTAATTCGACTTGGAGGGAGTCAATTAAAATTTTCTGAATAAATTCGGCGGCAGTTAGCTTGGCAAGAGCAGCATCAAAGGGTAGTAAGACTAACTGCTCAACACCGAGGGACTTAAGCAAGGCTACTTTTTCATCGAATGGAGCAAGTAGCGATCGCGATTTTTGGCTAAAAAATTCTTGGGGATGTGGCGAAAAGGAAACGACGGTACTGGTTAAATTAGGATGACGATCGCGCAAAGATATCGGCAAAATTGGCGCAATCACATGACGATGTCCCACATGTACGCCATCAAAGTTACCAAGGGCGATCGCAGTGGGACGAGAAATTTGGGTTGGGTCAAATATTACTCTCACGCTTAACATTTTGACATAATAGAAACAAAAAATAGTAGTCATGCAATGTAATTGCAATGACATTATGTGGAGGCGCTTTGCGCCGTCACATAATCACTCAAAAAACTACAGTGATTTATCTGGGGAATCGACTCAATCATCATCTTTGTCACCAGCACCCTTAAACGTTAATGTTATCGCCCCAAATTCCTATGGATTATCAGTCCATCTGCGTTTAACAGGTGATTTGAAGTTTTCCCCACAGATTACAATTCTCGACTATTTTAGAAATAATGAATCACAAAAAATTCTTAGTCTATACTTTTTTGTTCTTCAGCTTTTACTCTTTTGGATGCAACGCAATTCCATTATTTGAGACATCAAGCACGGAACATTATCGAGTGAAATCACCAGATGGAGAAGTAGATGCAGTCTTGATGAAAAGTGATGGAGGGGCAACCACATCTTTCAGCTATAACTTGTTTCTTCTTCCCAAAGGAACAAGCAGCAAAAAATTATCTCTCGATGATTCGCGACTTATTGCAGATAGGGCTGAGTCTCTGAAAATAACTTGGATAGAATCCCCAAAAAGCGTCATGGATTTCTCAAACTCGGCAAACTGGTTAACCATATACGAAGCCAAACAGTCCACATTCACGGCTGG
>NZ_PDDM01000032.1 GCF_002914585.1 Pseudanabaena sp. BC1403 | reverse complement strand
TAAACCTGTCTCCTGTTCTGTTGTTCGTTAATTGTCTATCCTAAGATCCTCCATCTTTTGGCTTCTTTTTATTCATGCAACAACGCCACTTGCAGTAATAGCGATCGCCTTTAGCATATATGGAATAGCCAAGATTTTTGTATGCTACAACCTTGCGAAGATATTGATATTAGCGAATATGAACTCTGGAAAAATGGAGTTAGTCCTAATCAAGATGATAAAACTTTACAATCTTCGGTTACGACAAAATTTTAAAGCGATCGCCTATCGCAAACCCTTTACCATTAATGCAATCAACGATATTAGAGATGCCTTAATGCAATGCAAAGTATCCAAAACTTAACTCAATGCAAATTACCTGTGGGCTAAGATCCGCTAAAACAAGTTGCATAAGTTACATTTTGTTCCTCGACCCATCGCGAAACCCAAAGAACATGAATCGACTTGATCAATAGACTGAAAAAGTAAGGAGATCGAAATGCAAAGATTGTTAACTAAAAGTCCAGTCGCAGTGGCTGCTTTCTGGATCGCTGTTTATCTGGCGATCGCCCTACTGCCTCTTTTTGTTTTACTCCTATACCCTCCCGCTTCGACTGGACGCGGCTTTTGGACGGAGTTTTCAGTTTCTCTGGGGTTTGTGGGGTTGGCAATGTTAGCTCTTCAGTTTGCCATCACCGCTCGAATCCATCGAATTGAGGCATCCTACGGAGTTGATATCATCCTGCAATTCCATCGCTATATATCTCTAGTGGCTTTCGCCCTGATCCTGATTCATCCCCTTATTCTCTTTGTTAATCAACCCGAAACGTTAAAGTTACTGAATATATTTGAGGCTCCGTGGCGAGCCAAATTTGCCGTGACTGGCACTCTAGCACTGATAATACTGGTTTTTACCTCAATTTGGCGGCAGCGCCTCAACATTTCCTATGAGCTATGGCGTACGAGTCACGGTATTCTGGCAGTGGTAGCGGTGACCTTGGGTTTAGCCCATGGACTGGGAGTCAGCTATTATCTGGGACTGTTCTGGAAACAGCTGTTGTGGAGTGCGATCGCCCTAAGCGCTTTATGGTTGCTGATTTATGTCCGCCTCGTCAAACCTTGGATAATGACCAAACGCCCCTACTTCGTAGAAGAAGTCATTCCTCAAAGGGGAAATGTGTGGACTCTAGCTATTCGTCCGAAAGGACATAAGGGATTTCGATTTCAACCTGGACAGTTTGCTTGGATCACCCTCGACATTTCGCCCTTTCGGATGCGCGAACATCCCTTTTCCATGTCTTCGAGTGGCGACCACCCTGAACGGTTGGAATTTACCATCAAAGCTCTAGGAGACTTTACCCACACCATTAAGAATATTGAGGCAGGCACAAAGGCTTATCTTGATGGTCCTTACGGTGTGTTTACGAGCGATCGCTACTGGGATGCCTCAGGATTCGTACTCATTGCTGGTGGGATAGGCATCACCCCAATGATGAGTATGCTGGTTACTGCTGTTGAGCGGAGAGATGATCGCCCGTACTTACTCATTTATGCCAACAAAAGCTGGGAAGATATGACTTTCCGCGAGGAATTAGATGGTCTCGTTAACTCCATAGATCTCATGATCATTTATGTGTTGCGTCAGCCTTCCGAAGACTGGACAGGCGAAACTGGCTATGTTGACAAAGCCCTGTTACAAAAATACATTCCTATCCATCGCGGTAGCCGACAATATTTTATCTGTGCCGCTCCAGTTATGATGGAGCAAGTTGAAGAAGCACTTCATGATTTAGAGGTGCCTATAACCAATATCCAAATGGAACACTTCAATCTAGTTTAGTTCTTAACTACGGAAGGAAGACTTATGCGATACATCATTATGATTCAAATCGTTAGTATTATGGCTTTGATTTTACTTGGATCTGCCGCAATGTTTGCGTGGTTGCAAAATCGATCTTTCCAAGAACCTCCAGAGCTAGAAAAGACTTCTTTATTAAGTAATTGATTTCACCTATCAAATATATAACTGTCTACGAAGTTGAATACAGAGCTTTGCGCTGACTTAAAACTCAGAAAGATTTTTGAGTGTCAATAATTGTTTGCTTTTGCGATCGCTTAGACAAGTCTCACAGTAATACCAAAACACAAAGTGGCTGCGCCACTTTGTGTTTTTAAAACCCTTACAGGGTTTGGTTTTTAATTCACAGAAGTGTTGTCACACTTTTGTGAATTGGTATAATAGCAATCGCTGTGGTGGTTAGGCAAAATCTAGATGATTGTTCATCCAGATCGCTGCTTGGGTGCGATCGCGCAAACCCAACTGACTAAAGATGTTAGTAATATTATTTCTTACCGTCTTCTCGGAAATAAATAACGTATCAGCGATTTCACGATTATTAGCACCTTTGGCAATTAGCCTCAAAATTTCCTGTTCTCTAGGTGTTAATTTTGCAAATTCCGATGGAACTTGGCTGGGAGGTTCAGGAGCAAGCAACTTAGTCGCTAATCCTGGTGATAGCTGCATATAGCCTTTATGGACTAAGCGAATTGCTTGGGTGAGTTCCTCAAAGGGAGTATCTTTGAGCAAATATCCAGCCGCACCGAAACGCAAAGCTTGAGTGATATATTCGCGATCGTCAAAGGTGGTCATAATTAGTACTTTGACCTCTGGAAAAAGCTGACAAATCTCTTTTGTTGCGGCTACGCCATCCATTTCTGGCATTCTCACATCCATTAAAACAACATCAGGTTGTAGGGTTTTAACTAGAGCGATCGCCTCAATCCCATTTTCGCCTTCCCCAACTACTTGTAACTCTTCATCAGACTTCAATAGCGCTTTCATGCCGCGCCGAATTAAGTCTTGATCGTCAATTAAAAGAATCTGTATCATCGCAAATTATAATTTTCATTTGTGGGCAAAATGAAACCTGCTATATATTTCTGAACCTAGCAATGATTTTACAACCATTACCATGTGATGTCTTAATTTCTAAGTTGCCAGATACTGCCATCACTCGTTCTTGCATCCCTTGCAGCCCAAATCCTGATACGTTTTGAGTAATATCGAATCCTTTGCCATTATCTTCGATCGCTATTTCTAGCTCTTGATTTTTTACATGGCAGGAGATATTTACAAAGCTTGCTTGAGAATGCTTGCTAATATTTGTCAGTGATTCTTGAACAATGCGATAAACGATGGTTTTTAGTTGCGGCGAAATCTGGCGATCGCTATCGATGAAATCGTCTATGTCAGTCTGAGAAGTAATCCCCGTCGATCGCTGAAATTCTTCAACTAGTGATTGAATTGCTAATTTAAGCGATCGCCCTTCTAGCGGCTCACTTCGTAACGCACTCACTGATGCTCGAACTTCTTTTAATGCAGTTGATCCAAGTTGTTTTGCTTCCAATAAAAGTTGTTTTGCTTCATCAGGCTCGGATTGCAATAATCGTAAAGCTGCTTCTAGATGCAAATTAAAGCCTGTGAGTGAATGTCCCAAAGAATCATGGATCTCACGGGCTATGCGGTTACGCTCCTGCACAGTGGCAAGTTCTTCTATTTGAGTCGCATATTCTGTCAGTCTCTTGTTCGCAATTAACAGTTCTTCTCGGCTTTTGCGTTCGGATAAAGCTGACTCAACCAATAGTTGTAAAAACAGAAATACTAAGCCCAGCATAATCAGAAATCCAACCCAATAGAGTAGAGTGCGATCGCGATCAATCTGAACCAATAAGCTCTGGCTTCTCATCCGATCTGTAATGCAGATCAGTACTGAGAATAGGGCAAGTCCAGTCACACTCGATCGAGATCGCCCTTCTAGCATCACGCAATTGCGAATCACTAATACAATGAATAGTAATTGAAAAAGTGAAATATTGCCCTTGAGCGTCAACCAAAAAATCAAGGTGAATTCAGCAATAATGTACAGCAATTTATGTAATGGAACCAGAGGAAATGCGACTCCAAGGACTGCAAATATCAATATCCCAATTTCGTTAGAAATAACATCAGTTGGAGAGTTGAATTTATTCGCGACGAGAATTTGCGTAATTGCGACTAGACCAAGCAAAATCCATTCTAGGATTAGTAAAAGCTGCAATAAAGGCGATCGCGTATTTAATCGCGTATTTATCCGAATTTGCATACAGCATTTTTCTCTTTATGGATTTGGGACAAATGTCCCGAAGAGATCGGGACAAACATCACTGGCATGACTACTGGTGTTTGACATAGATTGTAAAGCATCAAAGAAAGCAACAAACACTTGCTACTTGAAAATTTTATTCTGGTTCGTTATTTCATTTGGATAAATTTCTATGCAGGACCTATTCATTCTCAATGTTGCCCCATTTATAGCTATAGCGATCGCGATCGAGTTGACATTTCTATTTTGGCATAACAAATTGCCTCGATATTATTCTTGGAGAGAAAGCCTCGCCTCGCTTGGCGTATTTCTTGGCTATGTCGCATCAGGAAGCATTTCCAAAATATTTCTAGTCGGTTTATCGATGTGGATTTGGGAACATCGATTACTAACAGTCCCGCTTGATACTTGGTGGGGAATCCTTTTGTTGTTTTTAGTGATCGAGTTTTTTTATTATTGGCAGCATCGCGCTTCCCATCGCATTCGTTGGATCTGGGCAAGCCATGCGGTGCATCACTCAGTTAATCATCTCAACCTTTCGGCGGCTTATCGATTGGCATGGACTGGCTGGATATCAGGGAATTTCCTATTCTTTTTACCACCCGTTTGGTTAGGATTTCATCCGATCGCAGTTGGGGTTGGTCTATCACTCAATCTGCTTTATCAATTTTGGATTCACAGCGAATTGATACCGAAACTCGGCTTTTTAGAATGGATATTCAATACTCCATCACACCATCGTGTCCATCATGCTTCTAATCGAGCCTATATCGATCGCAACTACGGCGGGGTTTTAATTATCTTCGATCGCTTATTTGGCACATTCACCGAAGAAAATCTTGCCAATCCACCTGTTTACGGCTTAACGAAGCCAGTTCGTTCGCATAATCCAATTATCATTGCGCTACATGAATGGGCAAGAATGTTTCGCGATATGCAGATGACTCCATCTTGGCGCGATCGCCTTGCGATCGCTTTAGGTTCTCCAAGTGGAGATGATTGGGCAAAATCTCGTAATGTTAAGATGCGATCGCCTTCAGCAAATCCTTGAACAGATAGATTGTTGATGTGATTGCAACCAAAGCCCAAGAGTAAAATAATCTCTCTACTCATAGCCCAGCCTGATATAAGATCTAAAAATTTGCGCGGTTGTGGCTCAACTTACATATTTTTGTATAAATGCTTCAGGATTATATAGCTAAATAATACATGGATGTTTCTGTCTATTACAACGATTTAGGATCTTAGACAGAAACCTTCCGCCTAAGATCCCATTGTGGGATGATTAGACCGAAAGTTTTTGTATAAAATTCTATATTTAAGATCTATAATTAAAACATATAGTATGAAATTTTACTGAATTATATTGCTAGGATAAGGCAAGTTTGTTGGTTACCTTAACAGAATTAAACTTTAGCACTAAAAAACTTGTATTTATTCTCTTGTTAGGTTAAAAATGAATTGGTTAAATTCATTGCAATTTTTGAAATCCAGAAAAGTTACTTAATTTATCTTATTCTTTAGGTGAAGTATCGATTGTAGTCTTCTATAAGGTGTAAAAAACAGATCTTGAAAGTCTTGATATATACCCCCTAGGAAGTTCGACATTTAATATCTTCATGATACAAATATACCTAAAACACAAAAGCAAAATTGTAAAATTGAGGATCTAGTGTGAAATCTCGTGAACTCGTGAGACTTTTTAAAAGTGGAAGACGCGATTTCAGTCGAGAGATTATTCGCGGTCAATCTTTTGCGGATCAAGATCTTTCAGGAATAGATCTGAGTCAGTCTGACGTTCGAGGAGCAAACTTTACCAAAACTGTCCTTAAGGGAGCTAGCTTCATAGGTGTCCAGGCTGGGTTGCAGCGACGTTGGGCAGTTGCTTTGGTTATAGGACTACTAGTTCTTTTAGCTTTGTCGGGATTTCCCCTATCGCTAGCTTACTGGTGGATTCCCTATTATTTTCTTCCAAAAATAATTCAGCAATACACTATTTTTCCTGGGCTATTAGTATCAGCGGGATTTTTGATGCTTATTTGCTTTGCTGCCTGTCAACCGCTAGAAACGGCTTTAGGATTTATAGCTGGCATTGGAGCAATTGTAGTAGCAGGCACTGCAATCTCTGGTGTAAGAGGGGCTGTAGATATTTCTTTAGCCGTAGCTATAACAATAATTGCAGCAGCAGTAGGAACAACAGCTGCTGCATTGGCAGGTGCTGCGGCTGTCACTGCAGCCAGAATTGTTGCAGGCTCTACAATTTCTGTTTTAGTTGTGATTGCGGCTGCAATAGTAGCAGCAGTTTTATCTGCAGCATCCGCTAATACTATTGTCTCAGCTAGAGCCTCAGTAGGTGCAATCGCCATGGTAGATGCTGGTCGTCAAGATCTAGGTACATTTATGGCAGCTAGTGGAGGTGTACTATCTATACTCTTAAGCAGTTATATTAGCCGAAGAACACTTATGGGTGATGAGAATTACAACCTATCTCGTAAATTAGCAGGTGTTCTTGCTGCCGTAAGGGGCACATGCTTTAAAGGAGCTGATTTAACTGATACTAATTTTACTCAAGCAGAACTTAAAAGTTCAGATTTTAGAGGTGCTATCCTAATGCATACCTGTTGGGCTTCTGCTGAGAGTCTTAGTTGGACTCGTCCTGGTGAAAGCTACTTGCAGCATCGCTCAGTGAGACAGCTAATAACTAAGCGGCAAGGAGAAAGAAAAGTATTTGATGGATTTAACTTGCAAGGCATTAACTTGCAAGGAGCCAATCTAGTAAAAGCTATCTTTGTAGGTGCTAACCTTGAGGAAGCTATATTGAAAGATGCTAATTTAAAAGGCGCTAGATTGATCGGAGCTAACCTTAATGAAGCAGACCTACAAAACGCTGATCTTCGTAAGGCGCAGTTAGTGCAAGCGCAGCTTGACAATGCAGACTTGAGAGGAGCTAATCTCACAGCAGCATACATTGAAGATTGGGGTATCACGACAAAAACTAGACTGGACGACGTGAAGTGCGAATTTGCTTATATGCGTTTGCCAGACCCAGATGATTTCGATCAAAATTGTCGTCGCAAACCTGACGATGACAGAAAAAAATTTGCAGAAGGAGAGTTCGCTGATTTCATTGCTCCAATGGTTCACACTCTTGATCTTTACCATAATCAGAATGTTGACCCTCGTGTTTTAGCACTATCTATCAGAGGTTTATACGAAAAACATCCAGACGCAGACATCAGACTTGCTTCTATAGAAAAAAAGGGGAAAAAAGGTAATATATTAACTAGACTTGCAACCTCAGAGCAGTCTAACCACGCTGAGTTAGGAGAAGATTACTCTGACATATTTCAAGAAATGCAGGTATTGCCATCTGAAGAGATTAATTCCCTACTTGAAAAAAGCGGAAATCCAACTCAGACGCTTGCAAACCTTTTGGCTTTTGCGACTAACCAAAAAGAAAAGTATTTTCCAATTATCAACCACAACTATTTTGGAGAAGTTAAGATGAATGAGAATCAGAAGCAAATCAATATTGCTAGCAGTACTTTTGGACAATTCATAGGTGGAGATGCTGCTATTAATGGAATTGTTAATCTTGGGACAATCAATGGCAGTGTGACCAATGCAATCGATCAGTTGCATGATTCTACTCAATCGGACAAACTAGGGCTTAAAGAGATATTGATTGAGCTTCAGAAGGCAGTTTCTAGCGAAACCAGTTTGAGTGATGAAGATAAAGTTGAAGCTCTAGAACAACTTAAAAAACTAGCGGAAGCTGGAAAAAATCCGAGCGATGGAGTCATGAAAAAAATGGCGAAACAAGCAACTACGATGTTAAAAGGGATAGTTACTGGACTTCCAGATGTGACAAAGCTAGTCGAATCTTGTAACAAATTATTACCAATAATATCCAGCATGTTTGGTTTTTAATTAAAAAAGATTTACTACGGATTGTGCTTCTTCACGAATTTTGTCTGCTGGGAAAACGAGTGTTTTACTGAATGGCCATTGCTTGCCTTTAAAGAACAAGATTTGATAAAGTTGCATATTATTGTATCTAAAGCTGGCTTCACAAGCTTGTAGATAGTAGTACCACATTCGAATGAAAGAGTTGTCATAGCCTTTTGAGAGGGCAAGTATTTCATCTCTATTATTTTTGAGATTTACTGACCATCGCTTCAATGTTTCTGCGTAGTGAGGCTTTAAATTATCACAGTGAATAACCGTAAGACCAGCTTCCAACATTGCTTGGGCTAACTCATGAAGCTTCGGTAGATAGCCACCAGGAAAAATATATCTAGCTATCCATGGGTCGTTTCTTACACTTCCAATAGTACCAATAGTATGCAGCAGTCCTATTCCACCAGGTTTTAAAAGGTCTGAAGATTTTTCCATAAATGTGGAAAAGTTAGACTTTCCTACATGTTCAAACATGCCAATACTAACTAGCTTATCGAACTGTCCATGGACTTGGCGGTAATCACAGAGTAATATCTTTAAACGTCCTGAAAGTCCCCTTTTTCTGATTTTTTCCTCAGCCAGTTTTGCCTGTTCTTCGCTGAGCGTAATACCAGTTCCATGAACTCCGTATTTTTCCGCTGCGTATATTAACATTCCTCCCCAACCACAGCCAATGTCGATGATATTATCACTAGGCTGTAAATCTAATTTTTGGCAGATCAACTCGTATTTCTGTAACTGCATCTCTTTAAGGGAGTCAGTCGAGTCAAGCTGATATCCACACGAATAGGTTAAGCTCTCATCAAGAAAAAGTTGATAGAAATCATTTCCAATATCGTAATGGTGTGAAACATTTCGTCTACTGTTTTGGATAAGAAGTGGTAATGTTAACAATCGTTGAGCAAAAATCTTTAAGACTAAAGGAATCTGACCACGAGCATTTGAAGATACGCTACTTCTGAGAAATAAGCCCATTAAGTCTACAATATTATCATTCTCCTCATCCCACCAACCTTCTGTGTAGGATTCACCAACGCCAAGAGAAGCAAAAGCAAAGATGTACTTGTATGTATCAGAGTTTCTAATAAACACACGCAAATTTTGAGAAGACGAAGTTTTCCCAAAGTGAAATTCTTCACCTTGATGATTGACAACTGTAAGACATCCTTCTTCCTCAATTAAACTAAGTAACTGGTAAAGATAGCTTTCTTCTCTTGATATTATATTCATGTTTTCAAGCAGTTTTAGTTTCAAGCAGTTTTAACTTGTGCAGCGCGTTGCTTTTTTCAACCTTAATTCTTACACCATTGGGATTGAGGAAAAAGGGCTTATGACACGGTATCGCTTTTCAATCTATATTAACACGGTCTTTCTATAACTCAAGAAAGCTGCAATACTTTCTATCCTGGCATAGATTAGTTTCCCGTTAAGGTTGTCTGTTTTTAGTCGAGATTGTGCCATCAAAAATGGCTAAATTCGTTATTGAGTTCGGAGAAGTTGTTGGCGACCTCAAAGACAAATAATAGTTACGCGATCACCTAAAAATCACGACTTACAGTAACAGCGATCGCCCTTTGGAGATTGATTTTTGAGGCGATCGCATATAAATCAAGACTCACAATAATAGCGATCGCCTTTAGAAAATAGATTGTTGATGCGATTAGGTTTTACTTAACACAATATCTGGAGTGATTTTCCCAATGACATCTTCTGAACTATTTAGCATTTGTCAGCTTTCCGCCAATGAATTGGCACTTATGGAAGAATTATTGGGTGTCTTTGGTGAAGCTTTTGAGGAAGTTGATACCTATAGCTCATCTTGTCCAAGCGATGCGTATCTCAAGCGTTTACTAAGTAGCGATTATTTCATCGCCCTTGCAGCCTTAAAAAATGGAGCAGTAGTTGCAGGTCTCGCCGCTTATGAACTTCAGAAATTTGAACAAGAGCGAAGTGAAATTTATATTTACGATCTGGCTGTAGCAGCAGAGCATCGACGGGAAGGAATAGCTACGGCATTAATTCAGGAATTAAAGAAAATTGCTGTTGCGCGAGCAGCCTACGTTATTTTTGTACAAGCAGATCATGGAGATGACCCTGCGATCGCACTCTATACAAAGCTTGGTGTACGTGAAGATGTGCTTCATTTCGACATTGCTGTTGACGATAATAGCTATCATCAAAAAATTTAATCTGGTAGTTGACACTAAACCGTCTGGACGGTATAGTTATTTTCAAGACAAGTCTATTGTCTTAATTTTTTAGTATTCGGGCAGAAGGTTATGGCAGAGGCTTTAGAGGTAGGCAAGCGATCGCGATCGGCGACGCGAGAATCACTGCTCAATGCAGCAGGTGAAGTCGTTTTGCGCTTTGGGGCTGACGCTTTGACCCTTGATGCAGTTGCTAAAGAAGCTGGCGTAAGTAAAGGCGGATTGCTCTATCATTTCCCTAATAAAGAAGCTCTACTGACGAGTATGGTCGCAAACCTGATCGCCGAGTTCGAGCAATTATTAGAGCTAGAACTCACTCGCGAAGGTGATCTCACCGCCAAAGGTGCTTGGTTACGGGCTTACATCAGGGCTGGAGATGCATTCGATTGTCAGAGTGCTGCAATTCAATCTGGATTGCTAGCGGCTGTCGCGAAGGATAGTAAACTCCTGCAACCATACCAAGAAGCTTCAATACGGTGGCATCAGCAAGTTAGTAATTGTGGTATTGCTCCACTCAAGGCAGGGGTAATTCTCTTAGCTTCGGATGGACTTTCTTGGAATCAGTTACTAGGGCTTAACTGCATTTCTGATGAGGAGCGATCGCAGGTAATTGCCGAACTAATTCGGATGACTTATACCGATGACTGAAGCTTGCTAAATTTCTTTGAAATAGATTAGTAAAACATGACATCTCAATCTTTCTTTAACTCCCGCCATCTTTGGCTTGGGGGGATTTTCATTGCGACTCTAGCTACAGGAATTTCTATTTATAGCGTTGTCTCTTCGAGCAAGCCTAATATTCCGAATAATACTCCAGCGATCGCAAGTGCGCCTCTGCCCGTAACGGCACTGGGTCGATTAGAACCAGAAGGAGAAGTCATGCGTTTAGCGGCTCCTGTTGTTCTAGATGGCGATCGCCTAAAGGAATTGCGTGTCCAAGTAGGCGATCGGGTGAAAGCAGGGCAAATTATCGCCGTACTAGATGCTAGCGATCGCTTTGCTGATGAAGTGGCGCAAGCCAAGGCACAGGTGGAGATCGCTCAAGCAGAACTCGCCAGAGTTAGGGCTGGCGCAAAACAATCGGAAATACAAGCTCAAGAAGCAACAATCGTGCGCTTGCAAGCAGATTTGCGCGGTGGCGATGCAGCCCAGTCTGCGACTATTTCTCGATGGCAATCGGAAGTTCGCACTGCTGAGACAGAGTTGGCGCGTTTTCAACAACTCTATGCCCAAGGCGCAGTTTCTTCTTCAGTTTTAGATACTAAACGCCTCACGGCGGAAACAACTCGCGCTCAGTTACAGGAAGCTCTGAGCAACCGCGATCGCCTTGCTAATACCCTCCAAGCCCAAGTTCTTGAAGCAACTAGTACTCGCGATCGCATTGCCGAAGTTCGACCCGTAGATATTGCCACCAAAGCAAGAGAAGTAGACAGTGCGATCGCTGCTCTCAAACGGGCAGAGACTAACCTTGCCCAAGCTTATATTCGTGCTCCTAGAGATGGACAAGTCCTCAAAATCCGCACGCGATTAGGGGAAAAGGTTAGCAATGACGGCATCGTCGAATTAGGCGCAACCGATCGCATGGTAGCCGTGCTAGAAATCTATCAAACGGAGATCGATCGCGTCAAAGTTGGACAATCCGCAACAATTACAGGACAAGCATTTCAAGGCGAAGTAAAGGGTATTGTTTCTCAAGTTGGTTTACAAGTTGAACGTCAGCGCCAAGCAACAAACCAAGCAGGAGAGAATCTCGATCGCCGCGTGATTGAGGTCAAGGTACGTTTAAGCCCAGAGGATAGCCGCCGCGTAGCTGCTTTTACCAACTTACAAGTTCAAGGCAAGATCCAGCTTTCATCCACAAATTAATATCATCAGGAGGTATATTTATGAATATTCTCAATGACAAAATGAATGTTAGGAATGAAGAGCCGCAAATCCTTTCTCTTCAACAATCTCAAATTTCTGTTGCCGCAAAAATGATGGCGACAACATTCTTTCCCGATCCCCTATCTTGCTATCTCATTCCCAGTGAACGCCATCGCTTAGAAATCCTCGAAAAAGCTTGGCGCAAAACGATAAATCATGACATTCATTTAGGACATGTCTATTGCAGTGGTCAAGAACATAGCGATACTTCGGCTTCGATGAACGCTCAACTATTAGGGATTGCTAGTTGGTTGCCTCCTAACGTCAAGTCACCTTCATTATTAGAATCACTTCCCTTAATTTTTGAAATATTTCTACAGGGCGGTTTTCGTTCTACAAGCCGAGTACTTAACACCTTGACCAAAACGGAAGCCTATCGCCTGCGTGACTGTCCAACCCCGCACTGGTATCTAGAGGGATTAGCCGTATCACCGAACGCGCAAGGCAAAGGGATTGGCGGCTTGCTATTGCAGCCCGTTCTACAGCAAGCCGATCGCCAAGGTGAGATTTGCTATCTCTTTACTTCCACCGATCGCGCCGTAAAATTCTATCAACGGCATGGATTTGTGGTGCGCGATGAATTACGAGTTCTCAATGATGCACCTCCCTTATGGATGATGATGCGATCACCTCAAGCTTAATCTCAGGAGATAAAAAATGTCATATACATTTTTGTTAGGGCAATTGCCCAATGTCGCCTCAGTTCTAGAAGATGCGATCGCTGAATTTGAATACTACGCCGCTTACGATCCCGATGTCATCAATTGCGCGATCGCCTTTGCGATATTCAAACCGTTAGAAATGACTTTCACTTTCGGAATAGAATGTCTATCTACTTTTTTTAATGGCGATCGCAAACTCATTCAGAAAGCCAGCTAAAAGCTTATTGCCAATCGCTAAAAGCTCCACTACCCCCATTACTGAGAACCTATGCTCCGTAAATTATTAAGAAAAACACCTCTTGCTTGGCTCCAACTGACTCACAATAAAGTTCGCTTTGTCGTGGCGCTATCGGGTATTGCCTTTGCCGATATCTTGATGTTCGTACAGTTGGGATTTGAAGGAGCGCTCTATGATTCGGCGATGAAGCCCTATCGCGAACTGATTCAGGCGGATTTAGCGATCGCAAGTACTCAGTTCCAAACCCTCATCTCTACGCCGAGTTTTCAACGCGATCGCCTTTACCAAACCCTTGCCCATCCCCAAGTTAAATCTGTTTCTCCACTTTATATTTCCGCTGCGGGTCAATGGCGCAATCCTGAAACTCGCCAAAATCGAGCGATTCTCATTTGGGGAGTTGATGCGGGTAATCCAAGCGTCAACTTACCCGATCCCGCCCAACAAATTCCACAAATTCAGCAACTCGATCGCGTTCTCTTCGATCGCGCTGGTCGTCCCGAATATGGTGATGTTGCCAATATGTTTATGCAAAAGGGTGAACTGGAAGCCCAGCTAAATAATAAATTGGTGCAGGTTGGCGGACTGTTTGAGGTTGGTTCTTCCTTTGCGGCGGATGGCAATATTATCACCAGTGATGCGACTTTTTTACGTTTATTTCCAGACCGACGCAGCGATCGCATTGAGATGGGACTAATTCATCTCAAAGAAGGAGCCGACGTTCAGCAAGTCAAAAGGGAACTTGCTATCCTGTTATCTGATGATATGCGCGTTCTGACTACCGAAGAATGGGCAGGTGTCGAAAAAAGCTATTGGGAAACGGGAACCAGTATTGGCTTCATCTTTGGTTTGGGCGTGGCAATGGGCTTTATTGTCGGCATCGTGATTGTCTATCAAATTCTCTATTCCGATGTCTCGGAACACCTTGCGGAATATGCCACTCTCAAGGCGATGGGCTACAGCGATCGCTTTCTCTTGAGCATCCTTTTTCAAGAAGCTCTTTTGTTGGCTTGTCTGGGGTTTCTACCTAGTTTCCTACTTTCTGTCGGACTCTATCAAGTTACCTACGCCGCCACGATGTTACCCATAAAAATGACGCTAGAACGCGCCGCTTCTGTCTTTGTGATGACTGTGGTCATGTGTACGGTTTCGGGTGCGATCGCCATGCGAAAAATTCAAACTGCCGATCCTGCTGATATTTTCTAATCATTTTTTTGAACTTTATGTCAGCCTTACTTCCATCGCTAATTGCGATCGCGGCACTCGATAGCCTTAATCCATCCGCGATCGCTTTACAAGTCTATTTGCTAGGAACGACAAAGCCAATTCCGCGATCGCTCGCCTTTGTGATCGGCATATTTCTTGCCTATTGGACATCGGGATTATTGGCAGTATTAGGCTTAAATCAATTTATTCAGACCGTAATTGCGAACTCTGGAATCTCTTTATCTACGCCATTACTTTATACAATTCAGCTTCTGATTGGCATAATTTTATTGGTAGTGGGCATTACGCTCCGAATTCCTGCTCAAACTGAACCAGTAAAAGCACCGACAAAATTAACCCTAGCAAGAACCTTCCTACTGGGAATGTCCGTAACGGTTTTAGAACTTCCCACCGCTTTACCTTATTTCGCAGCAATCGAACAGATTGCCCGTGCTAACCTAGATCTGCTCTCGATCGCCAGTATTTTAGCACTTTATAACCTAATTTTTGTCTTACCACCGATCGCTCTAGTTGTTCTCTATCTTTTATTTCATCGTCAAAGTTTTGTCCTGTCTCTCCTCCAGCGCATTAACCGCTCCATTGCTATCTATTCACCTCATATTCTTCGTTTCGTGCTTTTGGGATTAGGCATCTTTCTGATTGCTGACTGCTTCTCTCATAGCCTTGCCTTTACCTTTGGAAATCCATCAATCAAACTTCCATAGTTATGAATTCCCCACTTCCCATTGCTACATCTACTCCCGTAATTTCCTCCCAAAATCTCAATCATTATTTTGGCGATGGAGACTTACGCAAACAGGCACTTTTTGATATCAATCTCGATATCCATGCTGGCGAAATCATCATCATGACGGGGCCCTCTGGTTCAGGCAAAACTACGCTCCTGACGCTTATGGGCGGGTTGCGATCGGCTCAGGAGGGTAGTCTTAAAATCTTAAATCAAGAAATTCGTGGCGCTGATAAAAACTCTCTCATACAAATCCGCCGCAATATTGGCTATATCTTTCAAGCCCATAATTTGATGACTTTCCTCACGGCTAGACAAAATGTACGCATGTCTCTAGAACTTCACGATGAGGATGGAACTTCCGATCTTGATGGTAAGGCATCTGCTATGCTCGAAGCAGTCGGACTAGGACATCGCCTCGAATATTATCCCGATAGCCTCTCTGGTGGTCAAAAACAACGGGTAGCGATCGCTCGTGCGCTAGTTTCTCAACCCAAAATCGTCCTAGCCGATGAACCCACGGCAGCCCTTGATAAAAAATCGGGTCGCGAAGTGGTGGAACTCATGCAAACCCTCGCCAAACAAAAAGGCTGCACAATTCTCCTCATCACCCACGACAATCGCATCCTCGACATCGCCGATCGCATTGTCTATATGGAAGATGGCAAACTCGTTCCCAATATTGACGCTGGTCATTAATTAATGGCGATCACAAAACAAAGCAATAATAAATCATTTGAGAGCACTAAAGAGTGATATTTTGATTGTAATCGAAAGATATTCTCAGTCGCTTAATTCAGTCTTTAGGCAGAAAAAGTAAATGATTGACGTTGGAACTACCTTTGAAGATGCGCTTGTCGAGACTTGCGTTGACCCTGACGTTTCTCGTCCGCGGGTTCGACCACTTCATGAGGAGCTTCCGTCCGATTGGCGGGTCGAGTTTCCAAGAACTCTCAGAGAAAAAAATCCGATTGGAACGCGATTCCGATGCAACCTTCGAGTGTGCCAAAAACACAATAAAGACGGTTCGGTTCTAGGTCAGCCCTATCTTCGTGCTGATAAATCATCTATTGTGCGAATTGAAGACTACACACCTGAGAGGGCTATTCATGCCATACTCAATTCTAGCTCCATCAGCGAAAGATCATACAGCTACATTGATCTGGGGGAGTTGACTGGAACCGATCTCGAATCCATCCGCCAAAGTGCCCTCAAAGTAAGCTCAGAGTCCCATGTAACCGAGAGCGCAACCAATCGCTATTCTCGGAGTGATAGGGTCAAGGCATACGTTCGGTTCCGAGCGAATGGAATTTGTGAGTGTTGCGATGAGATTGCGCCGTTTATCAGCCGTAACGGAGAACCTTACCTCGAAGTTCACCATATTAATGATCTCAGCAAAGGAGGCGAAGACTCAATCTTTAATACAGCCGCCATTTGCCCAAACTGCCACTCCGAAATTACTCATGGGGTCGATGGTTCACTCCTCAATGAATCCCTTCGATCACGAATCAACAAGAAGGAAAGTAATGCCGATAGAACGTCAATCAATCCACTCACAAGAGCAGAGAGAGCAAAAGCTGACTGGCTATAAGCTCGAATAATTCACTGCAACCTCAACCCATGTTGTGCATTCATAAGTCCTGCTCGCTGGCATCCGTGCTTAGTAAAGATTGATCGACGACCGCCTTAAAAAACAGATTATTAACAGGATCGCTCCATAAATTACGACTCAAAGTAATAGCGATCGCCTTTAGGAGATAGATTGTTGGTGTGATCGCCTAGAAATCTCGACTCACGGTAATAGCGATCGCCTTTAGGAAATAGATTATTAGTGCGATCGCCTTTATGAGATTGCTTGTTGAGGCGATCGCCTAGAAATCACGACTCACAGTAATAGCGATCGGCTTCAGCAGTAGAATATGATGAATAGGACTTACGCAAAAGAACGAAATGTAGGGGCAATTCATGAATTGCCCCTACGATGAAATGCGGGTTTTAAGCCATTTTTGCGTAAGTCCTAATGAAATCTTTTTGTTTAATTCTGAAATAAGTTTTGATATGTAGATTATGATTTTAGAAGTTGCGATTCTTGATGTTAAATCTGATTTGACGGAAGATTTTGAAAGTGCTTTCAAAGTCGCCTCAAAAATTATAGCTTCCATGTCGGGTTATATTTCCCATGAGTTACAGTGTTGCCTAGAAACTAAAAATCGCTATATTCTCCTTGTGCGTTGGCAAAAATTAGAAGATCATACAATCGGGTTTAGACAGTCGCCACAATATCAAAAATGGCGTTCTCTACTTCACCACTTTTACGATCCCTTCCCGACAGTAGAACATTATAAAAGCATTATGCTGACTTAACTTATGATGTAATCCCCTAAAAATTATGACTCACAGTAATAGCGATCGCTTTTAGGAGATAGATTGTTGATGCGATCGCATAGAAATCATGGCTCACAGTAATGGCGATCGGCTTTAGGAGATAGATTGTTGGTGTGATCGTACTTAACTTAAAACCGATGTAATACCAAAACACAAAATGGCTACGCCACTTTGTGTTTTGGTATTACTAATGGCGATCGCCGATAGTTTAAAAGAGCAAGACTCCGAAGCTCAGGATGTTGTCAATTACCCAGCCTCATTTGCTAATCGCCATTTTCAAACCTTGATATGAATGGTAAAGCTGAGATTGTTATATTGGAGATAGTAATATTGCCTATATAGCGATCGCCCAACAAGATCATGACTTTTGCTACCACCGCCTCACCTACCCATACTAACTTCAAGATTCGCGCTGATATTCTCGAACTGCAAGCTAGCCTTGTCCAATGGCGTAGAGACTTTCACCGCTTTCCTGAGCTTGGATTTAAAGAAAAGCGTACAGCTAATGCGATCGCAGAAAAATTAATGGCATGGGGCATTCCACACCAAACAGGCATAGCCCAAACAGGCATTGTTGCAACGATCGTAGGGACAAAAAAAGGCAATAATAAAGTTTTAGCGATCCGTGCTGATATGGATGCGCTCCCGATTCAAGAAGAAAATATCGTTAGTTATAAATCGCAAATTGACGGACTGATGCACGCCTGTGGTCATGATGGGCATACCGCGATCGCGATCGGTACGGCAAAATATCTGTGGGAAAATCGCGATCGGTTTAGTGGCACTGTGAAAATAATTTTCCAGCCAGCTGAAGAGGGGCCAGGAGGTGCAAAACCGATGATCGAAGCGGGGGTACTCGAAAATCCTAAGGTTGATGCGGTGATTGGGTTACATCTTTGGAATAGCTTGCCCCTTGGCACAGTCGGAGTGCGAGCAGGTGCATTGATGGCAGCTACAGAATATTTTCATTGCAAGATTATTGGACGGGGTGGACATGGTGCTCTTCCACATCAGACGATTGATTCGATTTTAGTAGCAGCCCAAGTCGTAAATACGCTTCATACGATTGTCTCCCGCAATATCAGTCCTCTTGATTCCGCAGTAATTAGTATCGGAGAATTTCACGCAGGTTCTGCTACAAATATCATTGCTGATTCTGCACGAATCAGTGGAACGGTGCGATTCTTTAATCCTGAAGTTGGCGTAAAGCTAGCATTACGTATAGAGGAAGCGATCGCAGGTGTATGTGCAGCGCATGGAGCTACTTACGAGTTGCAATATACAAAGCTCTATCCGCCTGTGATTAATGATTATGCGATCGCAGAATTAGTTCGCTCTGTTGCTGAAACCGTGATCGAAACTCCCGCAGGTATAGTTCCTGAATGCCAAACAATGGGCGGTGAAGATGTATCCTTCTTTTTGGAAGCTGTGCGTGGGTGCTATTTCTTTCTCGGTTCTGCAAATCCTGATAAGGGTTTGGCATATCCTCACCATCATCCTCGATTCAATTTCGATGAGAAGGCTCTAGCAACTGGCGTAGAGATTTTTGCCCGTTGTGTAGAGAAGTTTTTGGGATAGTCAAAACCAAAAGATCGTGAGGTGGCGCAAAGCGCCACCTCACGATCTTTTGGTTTTGGTTTTCGAGAACAGCGATATAATCAAATCAACCTGAGTTTGGACAATGCAAAGCTATGGTTAGTCAATTAAGCAAAAGTCAAAGCACGTCTGAAAGCATAGGAGATACCTTCTATCCTGAAAGTGATGGAAAACCAATGGCAGATAATACAAAACAATTTCGTTGGATTTTGACGATTCAGCAAAATATTGATTGGCTATATGCCAATGATGCTCAGGTATTTGTGGCAGGCGATCTGTTTTGGTATCCCGTCAAGGGACAAAATAAAATCGTGGCAGCTCCCGATACGATGGTGGTGTTTGGTAGACCAAAGGGCGATCGCGGTTCATATCAGCAATGGCTAGAGGATGATATTGCACCGCAAGTTGTATTTGAGATTCTCTCTCCTAGTAATTCTCGAATTGAGATGTCAAAGAAGTTACTATTTTACTCGCTCTACGATGTGGAAGAATATTATGTTTACGATCCTGACACCAATGATTTAGAAGTATGGATTAGAGGCGATCGCAGTCTGGACAGTGTTAGCGAGGCGCATAATTGGGTCAGTCCTAGGCTTGGTATTCGCTTTGATATCAGTGAGGAGTTACAGATTTATCGTCCTGACGGTACTAAGTTTTATTCTTATATCGAGATTAATCAAAAGTTAGCGCAAGAAAGCGATCGGGCTGATCAGGAAAAGCAAAGGGCTGATCTAGCGGCTCAACAGCTTGCAGAAATGGCAGAACAACTCAAACAATATCGCGATCGCTTTGGAGATTTATAGGAGAGTTATGTGATGATTGCTCAACCAAAATACATAAGCCCACAAGATGATCAACTAATCATGTCGCCTACAGAATATCTCGCTTGGGAAAGTGAGCAAGATAGCAGACATGAATACGAAAACGGTAGAATTATTGCGATGACTGGCGGCACAGTTCCCCATAGCCAGATTCCTGCAAATTTATCGGCATTATTAATTCCGCATCTGCGGGGTAAAGGTTGCAAGGTATCTGGCAATGATGCCAAGGTCACCATCAGATCTGGGAAGTATTATTATCCTGATGTGGTTGTTTCCTGTGATGAGCGCGATCGCTTCTCTCGTGATTTCTTGCAATATCCTACTCTCATTGCCGAAGTCTTATCGCCTACAACAGAAGCTCGCGATCGCGGTATTAAGCAGCAAAACTATATGTTGATCGATACGCTGCAAACCTATATCCTTATCAACTCTGAGCATCCCAGAATTGAAATTTACCAGAGGCTTGATCGGGTTTGGGAATATATATCGATTGCGATCGAGCAGACAAATTTTGACCAAGATGATCCGCTTATTCACATCACCAGTATCGATCTCCAGTTTCCTCTATCAGCACTTTACGAAAACATCGATTTTGTTGATGGCGAACAAATTTAAGAGAAAGATTTATGACAATTGAAATAATTAAGGCAGATCTTAGTAAGCAGGATCATGCAGAAGCGTTAATCCAATTGATGAGTGAATATGCTCTTGATTCAATGGGAGGAGGTCAAGATCTGTCAGAATTTGCTAAAAATAATCTAGTTGCCGAATTATCTAGGCGTAGTTCTGTGCATGTCATTATCGCATTCGTCGATCGCATTCCTGCGGGTCTAGCTATCTGTTTGGAAGGTTTCTCTACTTTCGCTTGTAAGCCGCTACTGAATATTCATGATCTGATTGTTTCTGCCCCTTACCGAGGTCAAGGTTTGTCGAAATTAATACTCCAGATGGTAGAGGCGATCGCATTGGATTTAGGCTGTTGTAAAATAACGCTAGAAGTCTTAGATGGCAATCATGTGGCTAAAGCTGCATATAAATCTTTTGGTTTTAGTGGTTATGAACTAAACCCACAAATGGGTCATGCGTTATTTTGGGAGAAGAAGTTATCGATCGCAACATGTCTCTAACCAATTGGCGAATTTTAGAAACAGTTGAAATACCGACTTGGTTAAGCGAAAAAGTTGGTAAATTTGCAGCGCAGTTACTTTGTCAGAGAGGAATCATTGAGCCTGAGCAAGTAGAATCATTTTTAGATATTACTGCTTATCAACCCACTAGTGCCTTTGCTTTTGGTATAGAGATGGAGCAGGCGATCGCCCGAATCCAGAAAGCCTATGAACAGGGAGAAACGATCGCAATTTGGGGGGATTTTGATGCGGATGGGATTACTGCAACATCCGTCTTATGGGAAGGATTAGGACAATTTTTTGCTCAAGGCGATCGTTTAGTGTTTTATATCCCAGATCGGCTCAAAGAGTCGCATGGGATCTCGATTAGAGGTTTAGATGAGCTGCGATCGCAATGTCAATCAGCAGGAAAATCACTAAGCTTAATCATTACTTGTGATACGGGTAGCACTTGTTTTGATGCGTTAACCTATGCTCAGGATTTAGGAATTGATGTGATTGTCACCGATCACCATACTTTGCCAGACGAGCGTCCACCAGTAGCTGCAATTATCAATCCGCGTTACTTACCAAATCAGCATCCATTATTTAATTTGTCGGGGGTAGCAGTTGCCTACAAATTAATGGAAGCGTTATATGAAACCTTACCAGAAATTCCCCAGAAGCCCTTAGAGGACTTGTTGGATTTGGTTGCGATCGGCTTAGTGGCTGACCTAGTGAAACTTACTGGAGATTGTCGATATCTTGCGCAAAAGGGAATAGAAGTATTGCGGCAAAAGCAACGCCTCGGAGTCAAAATGCTCTTGGAGCAATGTAAAAGAGTCGGCGATCGCCCGATAGATATTAGCTTTGGGATTGCTCCGCGTATTAATGCCGTGAGTAGAATTTGGGGCGATGTACGGAAATGCGTAGAATTGCTGACTACTCGCGACGAGAGGGTCTGCAAAGCGCTAATTGAACAGACTGAACTGGCTAACACACAGCGTAAAGCTTTACAAAAAAAGGTTTTTAAACAGGTTCAAGCTAAAATCGAACAACTCGATCTTTCTACGACAGGGCTGATTGTGCTGGCCGATCCGCAATGGTCAGTAGGCGTTTTAGGCTTAGTGGCGGGACAAGTGGTTGCCGAATATGCACGTCCGACGATTCTCTGTACAGTTGAAGATGGAATTGCTAAAGGCAGTGCGCGATCGCTAGAGGGTATAAATCTTTACGATCTCCTCAAAGGGCAAGAACATCTATTGCTCAGCTTCGGCGGACATCCGCTTGCAGGCGGTTTGAGTTTTGCACTTGAGAATTTGCAGTTGCTGACTGAGTCGATCGATCAGAAGTTTTGGAGTCAATATGGTCAATTGCAAAGTAAAGCGATCAACATTGATTTAGAAGTAAATATCGCCGATCTTAGCAAAGAATTATTTAACGAATTTAAACAACTAGAACCTTTTGGTATGGGTAATCCCTACCCCAAGTTGTTAGTTCGTGATTGCCAATTTTCAGAGATATCCAATGCGAATATTCGGACTCAAAAAGGACAGAAAGTTGAATATATTAAGACAGAATTTACTCTAAGCGATCGCAATGGCAATCAGATTTATGGCGATTGGTGGGGGCATTATAGTTATGAGTTGCCTGATACCAGTTGCGATGTGGTGATTGAACTAGTCGATAATGCTTTTCGCCGCCGTTATGATGTGCGACTGCTTGATTTTCATGCTCAGAGTGCGCCTCTGAGCGCTGAGTTGCCATCCCTCGCAACATCAATCAAAAATTCTGATCTAAATCTCAAGATCATTGATTGGCGCGGGCGTAATCCGAGCGATCTTGATTCCCACTTATTAGCAACTAATTCAGCAACTATCTGCGATCGCTGTCCTCAAAGTTGGCAAGATGTCAACACTATTATCGATCGCGCCCATCAAGCTAATCAAGCTATTGCTTTGGTCTATCCTCGCCCTGAACAGATAAATGGAGCGATCGCATGGCAAACCTTAGTGGGAATTGCCAAATATTTAAGTCGAACTGGAAAAGAAATTAGGCGATCGCAACTAATCGCAAAATTAGGAATTGATGATCAAGATGTGTTGCAGATTGGATTTGAGGAGCTTCAACAATATGGTTATGCTATGGATGCGATCGCTGTTTCGTCAGATGATAGAGATTCGATTATCCGTATAAGCTCTATTCTATCAACATATGATGGATTTACCTCAGCAAGCCAATTTATCCAAGCCGCAAATGAGTTAGCTTTCCAGCAACAATTTTTTGATAGTCAGTTGTTGAAGAACGCCCTGCACTCAAGTGCGGGCTAAAAGCAAAAGTCCTCTGAAGAGGACTGGTATTGTCTTGATGATTTGTTAATTATCGATTGTGATTCTCGAAAATGCGATCGTGAATAGCAAGATGCTCTTAATATTAAGTACTCAGTCCTCTTCAGAGGACTTAAGCTCTTAGCCTGCACTTGAGTGCAAGGCTCACATACAAGGCTTAATCTCAAGCTAAAATGCAAAGCAATCCAAAAATTTTGATTGCAACCTTAACCTCATGTCTTTCTGGCAACTTTACTATCATTTTGTTTGGGCAACCAAAGATCGTCTGCCACTCATTAGCCCTGACAAGGAATCGCATCTTTATGATTTTATTATTGGTAAATCTGATTCGCTAGGAGCAATTGTTTACGCAATTAATGGAACAGAAAATCACATTCATCTAGTAGCTTCAGTTCCACCAACCATTGCTTTGTCTGAGTTCATCAAAAGGATTAAAGGAAGTAGCTCCCATGATTGGAATCAGAACTTAGCGATCGCAGGAAATGCCTTTGCATGGCAGGGTGGATATGGCGTTTTTTCTTTTGGGCAAAAACAATTAGACTGGGCGATCGCCTATGTACAAAATCAGAAAATACATCATCAGAATGGCTCTATTGTTTTATCTTTGGAGAAAGATGGCGAATGAAATAAAGCCCTGCACTCAAGTGCGGGCTAAGAGCGAAAGTCCTCTGAAGAGGACTAAAAAATGTACTAACAAGATAGATGAATTCGCTAGATGCAAATAACTGAGCAAAGCAGTTCTATTGCTGCTACGGCAAAAGAAACCCGCCATATTCAGTCCTCTTCAGAGGACTTTAGCTCTTAGCCTGCACTTGAGTGCAAGGCATCCGTCCAAGGCTTCTGCGCAAGTTACACCAAACGTTGATATCGCATTCCAGGATATGGCGCGATCGCACCGACAAGCTCCAAATATGTCAAAGCCCCCAACACCTCACCCGAAGGAATTTGGGTTTGTTCCACAATCCAATCTAAACCAACGGGATCGCCAAACCCGATCGCTTGGAGAATATTTTGTTGCAGGAGTGGTAATTCAGAAATTGCGATCGCAGGTGCTGGCTTATCTAAATTCGGCAACATTCCCAAAGATTCTAACAGCTCATCCACACCTAAAATTGCCTGTGCACCTTTACCCAAAAGATTCAGGCAGCCCTTTGCTTCACTCACTTCGAGGGAATTTGGCAAGGCATAGACATCGCGCCCATATTCATTTGCCTGATAGGCGGTGATTAAGGCTCCCGATCGCTCTGGTGCTTCCATTACTAATGTCACGCGGCTAAGTCCTGCAATAATTCGATTACGGGCAGGGAAATGAGTTTTGTCGGGTGGAGTCCCTTGGGGATATTCACTTACCACTAAGCCTGAAGACACAATCTGCTCGTATAGAGACTTGTGTTTGTATGGATAAATGCGATCGACTCCTGTCCCCACTACAGCAACAGTTTGACCACCAACTTCCAAGCAAGCTTTGTGTGCTTCTCCATCAATACCTTCTGCCATACCAGAGATAATCGTAAATCCACGACTAGCTAACGCTGAGACTAATTTCTTTGTCCACCGTCTTCCATATGGTGTAGCGTTGCGCGTCCCCACGATCGCAACGGTGTTCCGCTCATTCCAATTAGTTAGATTTCCTCGATAATACAAAATTGGTGGTGGATCAGGAATCTCCCAAAGTAACTGCGGATATTCGTGATCGCTTGGAGTCCAGAAGTTAAGATTGTTATGTTCATGTACAGCCAATAGAGCCACAGGTTCTACTTCGCGCTGCGCTTGACGAATTGCTTCGAGGGTCTGACCACCAATACCTTCGACAGCTTGTAAATCACTCGGCATAGCATTCCAAGCCTCAGACATGGAGCCGCCAAAGGCTTGATAAAGTCGCTTCATCAATACTGGCCCAATACCACGTATTTGTGACCATGCTAACCAATAGGCTCTTTCCTGATTTGGGCTAAGGCTCATGAATTCTGTTGTGTTAAGTACTCAAAATAAATTTCTCAAACTTATAGGATTGCGCCCCTGTGAGCACAATCCTATAAGTTTGAGTTTATGCCACGCTCTAGGTGAGCGCTGACCGTGGCTACATCTAACTCACTATCGATAGTGAGTAATTTCTGTTTATAGCCGTAATATTCTAATAAAGGAATAGTCAGATCTAAAAATTGCTCAATTCGTTTTTGAATTATCTCAATCGAGTCATCAGAGCCGCCACGCGATCGCGATCGCTGCATCAATGTCTCTTCAGAAGCTTGTAAATAAATTGCATGGTCAAGAGGACAGCCCAACTCATCCAATAAAAAATCTAACTCCTCGGCTTGAAAAGAAGTGCGGGGATAGCCCTCTAAAATCCACCCCTGTTGAGCATCTTCCATCTCAAGCCGCAATCGCATCAGCTCAATCATCAGCATGTCAGGCACAAATTCACCAGCATCGATGAATTTTTTTACTTCCATACCTAAATCTGTTGCTGTTGCCATCTCTAATCGCAAAATTTCACTAGTTGAGATCACAGGAATATTGAGCAAAGATTGTAGATGTAAAGCTTGCGTAGTACGTCCTGAGCCCGATGCCCCTAATAGAATAATTCTTGCCATAGGTCTATGCCATTACATTCTTAAAAAAGGCGATCGCATCATTTAGGGAAGCGACAAAGGTATCAATTTCGGCTTTGGTATTATAGAAATAGACACTGGCTCTTGCCGTGCCGCTAATTCCTAAAAAGCGATGTAATGGCTGAGTGCAATGGTGTCCTGAACGAATAGCGATACCATCTTGATCGAGCATCGCCGATAAGTCATTGGCATGAATCCCATGGGCGATCGTGAAGGATGCCAAACCTGCGCGGTGATGTCTTGGCCCGTAAACTTTGATGTCAGGAATATCGTCGAGATAATCCATCAAATATTCAATTAATTCCTGTTCATAATCATGGATTTTATCCATGCCGATCGCAGTCAAGTAATCCACCGCTGCACCGAGAGCGATCGCCTCGCCAATTGCAGGAGTCCCTGCTTCAAATTTGTGAGGTAAGCCAGCATAAGTAGAATGATCGAGAAAGACATCCGCAATCATTTCGCCACCACCCATAAACGGAGGCATTTCTAGCAATAGGTCACGCTTACCATAGAGGAACCCAATTCCTGTCGGCGCACACATCTTATGTCCCGAAGCCACTAGCCAATCGCAATCAAGCGCCTGCACATCAATGGGCATATGTGGCACGCTCTGACAAGCATCTAGCAATACCTTTGCGCCTTGAGCATGAGCCAATGGAATCATCTCCTCCACTGGATTCACACAACCAAGAGTATTGGAAACATGGACAATTGATACCAGTTTAGTTTTAGGGTTGAGTAAAGACTTAAATTGCTCTAAACTCAATTCCCCTAAGATGGTTGGTTCTAGGAATTTAAGAACTGCGCCTGTACGCTGAGCAATCAACTGCCAAGGCACAATATTACTGTGATGCTCCATCACTGAGAGAATTACTTCATCCCCTGCTTTCAGGTTTGCCCATCCCCAAGTATAGGCAACGAGATTAATCGCTTCACTGGCATTGCGGGTATAAATGATTTCCTGTGATGACTTAGCATTGACAAATTTAGCGATTTTGTCCCGCGCTCCCTCATAGGCATCGGTGGCTCTAGCACTGAGAGTATGAGCGCCACGATGTACGTTGGCGTTGTCATGCTCGTAATAATATTTCCATGCTGCAAGCACCGATTTTGGCTTCTGAGAACTGGCGGCATTATCAAAATAAATGAGAGGCTTGCCATTGACCTCTTGATCCAAAATCTCAAAATCTGCTCTGACCCGATCTGCTAAGGTCTTTTCATAGGTTAATGTCATGAGTCTTACATAGTTGCTGTCGTAACTGCTATCTGCATTTTAACAGTTCAAAACCCAAAAAGCATGAGACAGCGAGGTGCGCTAACCCATGTTTATCAGTTCGCTAATTTCCAGATTTTCACTTTGCCGTCGAGACTGCCACTTATCAACAGCTTTTGATTAGCACTAAATTTAATCGATGACACGCCACGCTCGTGCTCTGATAAAACTTGAGGCGATCGCTTGTCTTTTAAAAACCAAATCCGAATTGTTTTATCAGCACTGCCGCTAGCCAGTAAACTCCCGTCATTACTGAAAGCGATCGTATGCACCTCACCCGTATGACCTGTAAGAACATCCTTTAACTGCCCCGTCTTTCCATCCCATAGACGCACAGTATTATCTTCCATCGCACTAGCGATCACCTTACCATCATTGCTATAAACAAGCGATCGCACGGGGCTACCACTCTCTACTAAGGTCTTAAGAACTTTTCCTGTCTCCACATTCCATAATCGAATTGCGCCATCTTCACTACCACTTGCTAAGAATTTACTATCGGGTGTAAATGAGACATCGTAGACCCAAGATTTTTCAGTTAACGTGCTGATTAGTTTGCCAGTTTCTACATTCCATAGGCGAATTGTGCGATCAGCTCCAGAACTAGCGATCAACTTGCCATCAGGACTGAAGATAGCAGTATATATGCGATCTTGATGTCCCACTAACGTATTTAAGATTTTGCCAGTGGAAACTTCCCAAATGATTACTTTGCGATCATCGCTGCCACTAACTAAACGCTTGCCATCAGGACTAAAGTACACATCATAGACTCTTCCTGTATGACCTTTGAGTGTCTGTAATTTTTTGCTTTTGGTTAAGTCCCATAGCTCAATAATGCGCTCTGAGCTTGCCACTGCCAAAATTTTATTGTCGGGGCTAATTGTAACTCCATAGATTAAATCCTTTGCTTCATTGATTGTCAATTCCTTCATTACTGATGGAACTGAAGTTGATGGATTTATTGGCTTAGGTGAAGATTCTGGCAATCCAGCTTTTTCTTGTGATTCCTCAAGATTAGTTGGATTTATCGGCTTAGGGGAAGATCCAAATATGAGAATTATTGTCGTGATTGCGATCGCGCCCAGAGTGATGATTCCTAAGCCCAAATGCCAAGGCTGAAAATACTTCCCAATTCTTGATATTGGTAACTCCTGCTTCTGGGCAGAATGAAGATCTCGTATAGGAGTATTTTGCTGACTAAGGTTTTGATTAGTTTTTTGCGCCATCTCACCACTAATCAGTACAGTTGATAAACTGTGATTGACATGGGAGATTGGATAGCGATCGACAAATTCTCGAATTAACTTATAAGCCGCTTCAGCACTAGGGTAACGCTGCCGAAAATCAAACCGCACCATCTGCGAAAGAATATCAGCAAATTCAGGATAGACCTTAGGCGCAGATGCCCGCCATAAAATTTCTAAGTTGTCATCTTTGGCTAAATGACTAGGTGGAATACCTGTTAGAGCTTGAATGCCAATCATGCCGATCGCATAGATGTCACTGGCAAATTTTGGCTCACCATGAGCCTGTTCGCTAGGCATATATCCTGGTGTACCAATTCCCACCGTGTAGCCATCGTCTGGTTGTCCAGCCAAGAGGTCTGTGGGTGTGACAATTTGCTTGACAACACCAAAATCAATTAAAAAAAGCTGTCCATCCCGACGACGAATAATGTTTTCGGGCTTAATATCACGATGAATCACATTGTTCTGATGGACAAAGCTGAGGACGACTAGGAGGTTTTGCAGTAAATCAGCAACTACAAACTGTTCCCAAATCTTGCCGCGCGGCAGTTCATGACTAAGGTCTTTGCCATCAATATATTCTTGAACTAAATAAAATTCTGATAATTCTTCAAAGTGGGCAAACAGTTGCGGAATCTGGGGATGGGTTCCGAGTCGATAGAGAACTTGAGCTTCGGTTTCAAAAAGTCGCCTCGATAGCTGTAAAACACTGGCTTCTTGAATATGTGGACTTAGTCTTTTAATTACTCTAGTGGGGCGATCGGGCAGGTGCAAGTCTCGTGAGAGATAAGTCTCCCCAAATCCACCGCCACCCAAACGTGCTGTAACTTCGTAATGCCCACCGACTATTTGCCCAGTTGTCAGACTCATAAACTATCTCTGTGGATGCCTTGGACTTGATTACAATCTTGCCATAAAGTTAAGTTGTTGGAATTATACGTAGGATGGGTTAGCGATCGCGTAACCCATCATGGACAAATACCATCATGGACAAATAACAAATAATTGATGCGTTACGTTTCACTAACGCATCCTACATTTAATTAAGCTTTCCTACTTAACAAGTATGGCAAGATTGTTGCCAAAACAGGCGCTTTATTGCGATCAAAGCTTTGCTTAGCAAAGCTTTGATCGCAATAAAGCGCTATAGTGATATCAAATAATGCGGCTTGAGTATGACCCCGTTACCGAAATATCGACCGAAACAGCTATCATTAGGCCCGTTAGAGTCAGAAATCCTAAATATTATTTGGGATAGCACAAGGTTAGGTGCGACAGATATTCACGATCGCATCTTGTCTGATCCTGATCGCGAATTAGCCTATGGCTCAGTGATGACTGTATTGCGACGACTGGAGCAAAAGGGCTGGATTCATTGCGAAAAAGAGGGGCGTGCGCTCTATTGGCAAGCAAAAATTTCTCGCGAAGAAGCACAAGCATTAGAGGCGTATCACCAACTCAATCGCTTCTTAGAAGTGGGTGATGCGGATATTGTCGCGGCTTTTGCTAATGATCTCGATCATGCCAGTATGGACAAGCTTGAAGCGATCGCTGTCCGTCTCCAAAATATACGTCAATCGCGAGAACAATCACAGGAAGGTTAAGTCCATGCCATTTTTCTCCATACATTTTGTGATGATATTTGGTTCGCTTTGCCTTGCTTGGGGCTTGCGCTACGGTTGGCAAAATAGCGGCAATGTTGCTTACCCTCTAGGTTGGCAGATGCGTTGGCAGAAAGCGCTCGTATGTTTTGTTCTGCCGCCACTATTAGTACTGGTGACCGCGATCGCTGTGCTCTGCATGGGAGCTGAAGGACAAATGATCGGCTTACAAGCAGGGCGACTCAGCTACGCGATCGCTTTAATATTTTTGATTTACAGCATTTTTCGCAGCGGACAACTTGCCTTGAATGGCTGGCAGTCTTTACAAAAATTGCAAGCTCTTGTTGTCGATTCTCAGGATGTTAACTCAGTTAACCAATCAGTCCGCCTGCTAAATATGCCGATACTATTTGCTGCCCAAATTGGTTTTTGGCGATCGCATCTTTTTGTCAGTCAAGGTTTGCTCGATACACTTGATGCCGAGCATCTTGAAGCCGTGTTATTACATGAAAGCGCCCATGCCCATTACCGCGATACATTTTGGTTTTTCTGGCTTGGTTGCCTCCGCCAAGTGATGCCTTGGCTCCCAAATACCCAAGCTTTATGGGAAGAGTTACTGCTATTGCGAGAACTTCGTGCTGATCGTTGGGCTGCGCAATATGCAGATGGTTTGATAATAGCGGAGTCATTATTGGCGATGGTGAGCAGCAATATGCATCCAACCCAAACCTTTGCGGCGGCATTTGGCGCAACGAATACTAGCGATCGCTTAGAAGAGCGGGTTAACTTTTTGCTAGCCGAACCTGAACCTTTGCCTCAATTTTCTTGGCGATCGCTGTTTTGGATTGGCTTTTCCCTCTTGCCACTCGCTGTATTGCCTTTGCATTATTAACAAAAAATAGAAGAGACTTGTACCGCAACTCTCTTGTGTTTTACTGTTAAGGTTTAGCAGATCGCATTTATAATTCAAAAATAGCGATCACAGCCTGCTTTTAAAACTAGGATTTAGGCGATCGCTTCGGTTTTGAAGACTTTGGCATCTTGGTCTTTTTTGTGGAAATTTTTTGCAGCTTTTGCACTTGCTTAAGAGTCAGTCCTGTAAATTGGGCAACTAAATCTGTAGAGACATTAGAAAGCAACATGTTTAGAGCTATTTGACGGGCAGTTTCAGCTTTACCTTCAGCTTTGCCTTCGGCTTTGCCTTCAGCTTTGCCTTCCAGTAAAATATCCTGATAAATCACTGAGTCTTTCATGATTTCACTCCTTAGTAGTCTTTGAATGATTGCTTTGTCTAAGGCTATACCCGATATTATAGCGGTAGAAGCTGCTACGTTACTTTGTACTCGTTTATCGGCAATATGATCAATTTGTTTCGCCACTTCCCTTAAAGTTTCTTCAGGGTTGCTCGTTTGGGTTAAGACAGCTAGTGGCAATAGTCCAAGGTATTGCCGAAAGATATCAGTGGGTTGTTCCCAGAGACGGATGACATTAAATTCATGGTTTAGCTGCTGCGATTTAAAGCTGGTTTGGTATGCAAGTGGTGATTTTGTTGGCTTTAAATAAATGACAGTTTGATGAATTGCTTTAGTCGGATATTTACCGTAAAGCCTCAACCAATAGTTCGCCATCCGATATGCCATTGCGTCATCGGTTTTGGTCTGGAACTCCAAATGCACAACCATTTCTGAAGACTCCAGAAATATGACAGAATCCGCACGGATAGGCTCGGCGGAGAGTTCCGATGGTTCGAGTTTGGTTAGTGGAATTGGATTCCCCAAGAGCCAACAGGCAAAGTCTTCGGGAAAGGTTTCGGCTAGGAATTTGCAGGTATTGTCATACATTAAAGAATTGTATAGCTTTAATCATATAAATCCCAAAAGGGAGTTGCGGCGCTTCGCGCCGCAACTCCCTTTTGGGATTTGTTAAGGATTTTTTGCAAGTGGCAGAATTTTCGTGTATTTTGATTGGCACAAACACATAATCAACTGTGTAAATTTTTGTCCGTTGGTTAAAGAGGATTTCCTGTATGCGTTGCAAACCTAGTCTCTTCAGCGCGATCGCCACAAGTATCACAGTTTTAGCGATCGCCCCGCCGCTGTTTGCGCGTCCTGCCCTATCACCGACGCAGACGCAAACATGGAAAATTAGCCAATTACCACAGACAGCATCACTGATTTTTGTTGCCCCGCGTGCTAACCCTAACGGTGATGGTTCGCCAAATAATCCCTATCCGTCGATCGCGGCTGCGCTTGCAACTAAACCTGTGGCGGGAACGGTGATCCAGCTACAGGAAGGACTCTACAGCTCTGAAACAGGCGAGTCTTTTCCGATTAAACTTCCCTCAGGTGTGACACTACGCGGTGCGCCGACTGTTAGAGGCGTGAATACTGTGATTCGTGGCGGTGGCAAGTTTATTAGTACCAGCTTTGCCAGTCAAAATATTACGATGCTTGCTGACAATGATGCGCGGATTGAAGGACTTACCGTTATCAACCCCAATATGAGAGGTACTGCGGTTTGGGTTGAGTCGGGTAAGCGCGTGGCGATCGCCAATAATACTTTTATCAATAGCGATCGCGAAGGTTTATTTTTGACTGGGACTGCCGATGCGATCGTTAGTGATAATGTCTTTAAGAAAAATGGTGCAAATGGACTTTCGGCTGTAGGGAGTAGCACGGGCGAAATCCGTAATAATACTTTTGAAAGTACGGGATTTGGACTTGCGATCGGGCAAAAATCGCGTGTGAATGTGAGTGGCAACAATATTCTCAATAATAATGATGGAATTGTAATTTCCAATCTATCAGCTCCGACTTTGCGAAATAATTTGATTTCTGACAATCAACGCGATGGAATTGTGATTCTTAAAGACCGTAAAGGCTATCCCACCCCCGATTTAGGAACTTCTACAAGTCCTGGTAAAAATATATTCCGCAACAATCTTGGCAAAGATCTTAACAATAATTCTGGTGTTACCCAAGTTGCGGTCGGCAATCAAATTGACCCAAAAAAGATTGCAGGAGATATTGCCTTTGTCGGAGAATTTCCAACTGCTCCTGCACCACAAATCGCTAGTACTCCAGTATCTGTGGCTAAAACAGCATTGACATCTGTCCCTAAGACGCCTACTAATGCCAGCAATGTTGATCCTATCGAAATTACAAAACCTCAACCCAGTTTTACTAATCCCGTTAAGCCGCCAACGGCTTTAGCTCCATCTAGCAGTAGCATCTTCATTGAGCCATTGCCTGATGTACCGCAGCCAGTTACACCAGTTAAACCGATTTCTGCTTTCAGCCCTCAGCCTACCGCTTCAGTGACTGCACCTAAACCAGTGACTGCGCCTAAACCAGTGGCTCCAGTTACAAATCTTTCGCAAAGTCCTAGCGAAGTTCTCATTGATCGCGATCCTGTTCCCGTCGTACCACCTAAGCCTGTCACTCCGCCAAAATCAATATTTGTCCCAAGCAATCCACCACTAACTACTCCAGTTACTCCGACTACTCCAGTTACTCCAACAACCTCCATTCCACCAACAATTACTCCTCCCCCAGTCCAGATTACTCCTCCACCAGTCCAAATTCCCTATAATTCTACAATTGCGGCACTAGTGCCGAGACCATCAAGGGATACAGTCCCTTATTTGGTCGTGATTCCATCTTCAGATGCTGAAGCTCTTAATCGAGTCCGCAGCATTGTCCCCAGTGGTAGACTCATTCCTTCACGCTTTGGAAGTATTATTCTGGTGCAAGGATACCCCGATCGCGATCGCGCAGAGGTCTTAAAAGCAATTGTGCGATCGGCAATTGGTCTAGATGCGCGTGTAATTCATCAAAATAGCCTATAGAATGAAATAATTCGCCTTGCGAAGCATTTCATTCTTGGTTTTCGGCTCAGTAATTAGCACAAGCACCCTAATCATCATGCAAGAAACATTAGCTTCAAATCCATCCATGACTGAGCCGATGATTGTCGCCCAAGACGTGCATAAGTGGTATGGCAGTTTTCATGTGCTTAAGGGCGTGAACCTGACGGTAAATCGTGGCGAAGTGGTAGTAATTATGGGGCCATCTGGCTCAGGTAAATCCACGTTTGCGCGAACCTTTAATGCCTTAGAAGAATATCAGCAGGGCAAAATATTTATCGATGGTATTGAGCTATCACCAGAGAACCATCGCAATATCGATGCTATCCGCCGCGAAGTGGGCATGGTATTTCAGCAGTTCAATCTTTTCCCTCATCTCACGGTTTTCCAAAATATTACTCTCGCGCCTTCATGGGTGCGTAAATGGTCAAAGACTAAGGCTTCAGAAGTTGCTACGCAGTTACTAGAGCGAGTTGGCATTTCGCAACAGGCTCACAAGTATCCATTACAGCTATCAGGTGGTCAGCAGCAACGAGTTGCGATCGCGAGAGCATTGGCAATGCAACCAAAAATTATGCTCTTTGATGAGCCGACTTCTTCCCTCGATCCTGAGATGGTACGTGAAGTATTGGATGTGATGCGATCGCTAGCGGATTCAGGAATGACGATGGTGGTAGTAACGCATGAAGTGGGCTTTGCCCGTGAAGTTGCCGATCGCATTGTATTTATGGATGGTGGTGTGATTGTCGAGGAGGCTACTCCAGAGGAGTTTTTCCAAAATCCTAAAGAAGAGCGCACAAAGAAGTTCTTGTCACAGATTTTGTAGCGCATCTATGCCTTAGAAAGGTTACTAGCTGAAGTGCGATCAATGTTAATATCTATACGAACGTTAGAACTTTGACTAAATTACATCATGTCTGCACGCGATATTTTTCATAATGCTGTCAAGATTGCTTTAGAAAAAGATGGTTGGACAATAACTCATGATCCTCTTTCACTTGAGTTTGGTTTAGGTTCTCTCTATGTGGATTTGGGGGCAGAACGAATAATTGCGGCAGAACGTAGAAACGAAAAAATTGCTATTGAGATAAAAAGCTTTTTAAGTGGGTCAGCAGTTTCAGAGTTTCATACAGCGCTGGGACAATATCTTAACTATCGTCTATTGATGCAAGAACAATATACAGAATACAAATTGTATTTGGCTATTCCCTTGAGCACCTATGACTCATTTTTTCAACTTCCATTTATCCAAATGACAATTCAGCAATATCAACTCAAATTGGCAATTTATTTACCTGAAGAGGAGGAAATTGTAAAATGGCAAAGCTAACTGAATACCGTCAAAAAGTCCAAGATTTACTAACAGAGTTAGCAAATTACGGTTCTTCAGATTCTGAAGTTGAGTCACAATTAATTTTTGACACAGAGCGCGATCATTACCAATTAGCGCATGTTGGTTGGCGCAATAAACATCGGATCTATGGCTGTGTACTGCATCTAGATATTAAGGACGGTAAAATCTGGATTCAGCATAATGGCACGGAGTTTGATATTGGTGTTAGACTCGCAGAGATGGGTATTCCTAAACAAAATATCGTTAATGGATTCCATTCAAGCTATATGCGACAGTTTACAGATTTTGCTGTTAGCTAGACAATGCTGTGTAGTAGGTCTAAAAATATGGAATTAATTCATGAGTTTTTTGATTCTGGAGCATTTATTCCCCATGGACATTGCTATTTATGGAATTCTGGGCTGGTTTGGCTGCATATTTTGTCGGACGTACTAACGGCGATCGCCTACTACTCAATTCCCATCGGTTTAGTTTACTTTGTCCGTAAGCGCGAAGACTTACCTTTTAAGTGGATTTTCTTATTATTTGGTCTGTTTATAATTTTCTGTGGAACTACGCACTTAATGGAGGTATGGACACTTTGGTATCCCACTTACTGGGTGTCAGGAACTATAAAAGCACTTACAGCGATTATTTCAGTTTTTACGGCTGCTAGTCTTATCCCTTTGATTCCCCAACTTCTTGCACTCCCTAGCCCATCTCAATTGGCAGCGATCAATGTAACCTTAGCTAGCGAGATTACCGAGCGAAAGAAGACAGAACTTGAATTACTTCGTAGTCGAGAACTTAGAGAAGCAATTTTTAACGAATCCGCTGATGCTATTTTTTTGGTCGATCCCATAAATTTGCTGATTTTTGATTGCAATCAAAGAGCTGTGGAAATGTTTGAAACTGATAGTAAAAATGAGATGATCGGTATTGAGGGACGTACTTTACAAAAGCGGCAGTTTAGCGATGAAGAGATCGTCTCGATTGTTGAACAGATGCATCGGATAGGTTTTTGGAGTAGCGAGATAGAATATATCACTAGAAAAGGTAAGCTTTTTTGGGGGAATATCGCAGCAAAAACAATCAATGTCGCTGGCAAAGCGATCAATATGGTGCGAGTTAAGGATGTCACCGATCGCAAACTGGCTGAAGAATATATCCGCAACCTAAACGTTGAACTAGAAGCAAGAGTGCAAGAGCGCACATTTGAACTTTCCCAAGCGAATGCTGCTTTAGAAATTGAAATCAGTGAACGAAAACTTACAGAAGAGCGTTTCTATCTAGTCTTAAAAAACTCTCCAATTACAGTTTCGATGCAAGATCTAGAGCTACGGTATATTTGGCTATACAACTCGGCTATAGGCAATAGTTTGGAATCAGTATTAGGAAAGCAAGATTCCGAGATTTTAGAGGTTGCAGAAAATGCTCAAAGACTAAGCCACCTCAAACAACAAGTACTCACAAACGGTGTGGGTTTACGGGAAGAGGTGCTGATAACCGCTAATAGTCAAGAGCGATATTTCGATTTGACTATTGAACCCCATTATGATCGCAATGGAGAAGTTAATGGAATTGGTTCTGTCGCTCTAGATATTACTTGGCGCAAACAATCAGAAGCACAACTAAGAGCTGCCTACGAACGCGAAGTTGTTTTGCTAAAGGAGCTTCATCATCGAGTGAAGAATAACTTGCAAATCATCTCAGGATTGCTCTACCTTCAGGCAAGACAAGTAGAAGACCCAAAAACTCGCGAGATCATCAATAGTAGCCGCGATCGCATTCAAGCTATGTCACTGCTCCATGAAAAGTTATATCGCGCTAAGGATCTAGACAATATTGACTTTATTGCTTACATCCAAGGCTTGACTCGAAATTTGACGAATTCCTATGCATCTAATTCTGCTGGGATATCTTTGAATATTAATGCTGATCCTATTACAGTCGATATTGACACGGCGATTTATTGCGGTCTGATTATTAACGAGTTAGTTTCCAACTCTTATAAGTACGCTTTTCCTGAAGGGCGTTCTGGTCAAATTATGATCGAGTTCGCTAGAGATGAAGCCAATAGCTATACTCTAACCGTTCGTGATAATGGTGTAGGGATGGCGGAAGCAATCGATCTCAAATATGCCAAGAACTTAGGACTACAACTCGTCTACTCTCTCGCTACTAAACAACTAAAGGGGAAAGTCGTCTTAGAAAATTGTCATGGCACAGCATTCAAAATTTCAGGTATAATCAAGCCTATGTTAATGACGTAGAAATCATTTAAAAATTGACGATATCCCTCTTAATCCCCCTTTTTAAGGGGGATATCTTAGATCTGTTGACCGCAGAAAATAATTCTTAAATGGTTTCTCAAAGAAAAATATCGAGGGAAACATAGCAATGTCGGCAACCAAAATTTTAGTCGTTGAAGATGAGGTGATTACTGCCAGAGTTATTTCAGAAGAACTAACGTTGTTGGGATATGTTGTTACAGATACAGTTACTTCTTCTGAAGATGCGATCGCTAGTGTTTCTGAAAACATCCCCGACTTAGTGTTAATGGATATCGTTTTAAGAGGATCAGAGCAAGATGGGATTGCGATCGCGACGATCATGCGCCAAGAATTTCAAACTCCAGTAGTTTATATTACGGCTCATACTGATGATGCAACTTTGGAACGCGCAAAAAACTCCGAGCCATTTGGCTATTTGGTGAAGCCATTCAATGAGCAAGATTTACGTGTTGTTATCGAAACGGCGCTGTACAAATGTCAGATGGAAAGACAACTTGCTGAGCGCGAGGATTTTCTCTCTACGATCTTGAAATCAACGAGTGATGCCGTCATTGCCACGGATCGTGTTGCCGCAGTTACTTACATGAATCCTGCCGCCGAAAGTTTAACAGGATGGACTCAATCAGAGGCGTTAGGAAAAGATGTTACTGAAGTTGTACAGCTAATTGATGAAAATAACGGCGACGAAGTTGTGAATCCTGTTTCCCAAGTTTTGCAAACTGGACAAGTAGCTTACCTAAATGACTATACTGCACTCATTGATCGCTATGGCATCAAGAAACCTGTAGGTGATAGTGCGTCGCCTATTCGCAAATTATCAGAGTTAATCGAAGGGACAGTTTTGGTGCTTTGGGATAATAGCGATCGACGTAAAGCAGAATCCTTAGAGGTAGAAAAAAGCAAAATCAATCGAGAGCTAAATAATGAGAAAGAACTTAACAATCTCAAATCACGATTTATTGCTATGGCATCCCATGAAATGCGAACATTTCTCACCAATATTTTGCTCTCCACCGATTTGTTGGAGGAACCTAACTACCCAAATGACAAGAGGGTGGGTCGTTTAAAGCGGATTAAAAATTCAGTCATTCAGATGAATAGTTTGATTGAGAATATGCTAACTCTTGGTATATTTGCTCTAGGATTATCTAATTTCAATCCGACCTTGATAAATCTAGAGAAACTTTGCTTGGAGATAGTGGAAGAGATCAAACTCCTTCCTGCTAATAGACAGAATGAATCAATAGTAATTAATTTTTCCTGTCATGGCGATCTTGAACCAACATATGTAGACCATGATTTAGTTCGTTACATTCTCTCAAATCTTCTGTCCAATGCGGTTAAGTATTCCCAGAATAGTGTCAATATTCAATTTAGACTGATCTATGAGAAAGGCAGAGTCACATTTTGGGTGCAAGATCAAGGTATTGGTATCCCTAAAGCAGATTTGCCTTTTATATTTAATCTATGCCATCGTGCGGCTAATGTCAGAAATATCACAGGCACAGGACTGGGATTAGCAATAGTTAAATATGCCATTGATGCGCATGGTGGTGAAATCGCAGTTGAGAGCGAAGTCAATCAAGGGACTGTTTTTAAAGTTACTTTGCCAATCAGTTAATAGCTCATCCTATCCTCTAAATTATTATATATAGCTATTGGAACAAGTTGTCATGAAACGAATTTTAATTATTGAAGATAATCAACAAGTTTTAGAGGATGTCGAAGAGGTTCTATCCTTAAAAAATTTCCATGCGATTACTGCACAAAATGGGATTGGAGGGTTGCAAATGGCAGAAGAAGAGCATCCAGACTTGATCTTGTGCGATGTTATGATGCCAGAACTAGATGGATTTGATGTTTTGAAAATATTACGTCAAAATCCCCTAACTGCGAATATTCCTTTCATTTTCTTGACGGCAAAAAACTCTCGAACTCATATGCGGGAAGGAATGGAGCTTGGGGCAGATGATTATTTAACAAAACCATTTACGTCTCAAGAATTACTGAAAGCAATTTCTACTCGAATTGAGAAGCAGGAAGTAATTAAGCAAGAAAATGCAGCAAAATTAGATAACTTTAGGTTAAACATTGCTCATTGTTTACCTCATGAATTACTAACTCCACTACATGGCATTTTAGGGATGTCAGACCTCCTATTAAATTATTATGAATCGATGGAACCTAGAGAAACAATTGATTCAATTCAGACTATTTATGATTGTGGTCTGCGTTTGCATAGATTAGCGAAAAATTTTATATTTTTTTCTGAGCTTGAGGCGATCGCTACAAGTCCTAATGTTTGGCAAGATAATCCCGAATTTACTGATGTCAAAGATATAATTTGCTATTCTGCTCATAATTTTGCTGAAAAAGCAAAGAGAAAGAAAGATTTGGAACTAGATTTAGAAGATGCGATCATTAGGATGTCATCCAAATATTTAACTAAATTAGTCGAAGAGATCGTCGAGAATGCCTTTAAGTTTTCCGAATCTGGTACTCCTGTGCGATTAATTAGTAGAGTCAATGAAAAACTTTTCACACTACATATTATTGATCAAGGACGAGGGATGACCGATGAACAAATAACTAATGTCGGTGCATATATGCAGTTTGAGCGCAAGCATTACGAACAGCAAGGTAATGGACTGGGCTTGATCATTGCCAAACGCATTGTGGAAATACATGGAGGGGGATTTTCTATTAAAAGTTCTAGTGAGATTGTTGAGAATATAGTTAGGCATCAAACAGTTATCTGTATTACTTTACCAAGGTTAACGATAGATACAAGCACCTAATCGGAGATGTAAAAAACTCCCAAGATTTAATTGACTCACTGATTAAAATTTATCGGATAGAAGTTTGCCAAACCTGCGATACAAAGTTGATACTGGACAATCGCTATCGTTTGGTCAAGCTATTGGGGCGAGGTGGTATGGGGCAGACATTTTTAGCGATCGCGGAACTACAACCATCGAAGTCATTTTGTACAATCAAGTAATTGCTACCTTAAAAAATTATGACACTAGCAAATTTGCGGCAAAACCTTGACTTTCTCTCAACTCTAAAAGGAGTTGTAACTTTATTGAGAGATCCCACCCAAACTGAATCTGTTTATGATGTAGAAGACGGGCTGCGGCACACTAAAGCTACAGAATTAGCCGTTGAATATGTCAAATCGAAACCCGAAGTGGCGGCACTCTTTCAAGAGCGTTACTTGGCTCCATCGGTTAATCTTGAGGCATTGCTGCAACTATCTCCAGATTCCCTCGGATATACCTATGCTACTTATATCAAAGATTCTGGTTTTGACCCTAACTTCTATCGGCGTGTTAAAGTCGAAGATGATGTCAGCTATTTTCTCTTGCGGATGCGTCAAACCCATGACATTTGGCACATTGTGGCGGGATTTAGTACAGATGTATTTGGAGAATTGGGACTGAAGGCTTTTGAGCTAGCCCAAACCCACCGCACGATGTCAGCAGTGCTAATTGCTGGTGGATTACTCAGCACATTATTCAAACATCCAGAACAATTGGATAAATTGTTGGAGCAAATTGCGATCGGTTATCGACTAGGAGCAAAAGCTAAACCTTTTTTTGCAAAGAAATGGGAAGAAAATTGGGAGAGAGCATTGATAGAGTGGCGGCAAGAATTAGGTATAGAACCAACCAAAGAATATATGCCATAGGGTAAGCGCAACATAGAAAGGAGCGCAAAGCACTCCTTTCTATGTTGCTGGGTTTAGAGTGATCGTTACAAAAAATGCAACAGACTATATTTCTAAAATCTATGAGCTTATACTGATGCAAACTTTATTGTTGGTCAGAAAGCTATGCAGTCATTGAAGTTTCCTTTGGCGATGCCGCGATCGCTTTCCAGATTTTTCGCTTTTAGCACCTCACTCTTCAAAGATGCTCGCGATTATCAGATTATATTTTTATCGGTCTTTTTCCTACTCGGTGTATGTACCCGCGATTGGTCACTGAAACCGATCGCGATCGCAATTACCTTTGCGACTTGTTGGCTAACGCAAATATGTATGGTCAGCATATTTCCGCCAGCAACACCACAAAAGCATGAGCGTTGGCTCTCACTCAAAAGCGCTACAATTACCGCCTTGGGATTAAGTTTGCTATTGCGCTCCGATAGCTATGGCGCGATCGCAGTCGCTTCATTTTTAGCGATCGCAAGCAAATTTATCTTCCGCACCAATAGCAAACATTGGTTCAATCCCGCCAACTTTGGGATTGTTGTAGTTTTGTTGCTAGACAGTTTTGTTGGGAACAGCCACGCATGGGTTTCTAACGGACAATGGGGTGAAGATAGTCTATATGCGCTAGTCTTTCTGGGCTTAGGTGGCATCGTTCTCAAAAAAGTGGGGCGTTGGGATACGAGCTTTATGTTTTTAGCTTCCTATGCGATTTTAGAAGGCTTGCGAAATCTATGGTTGGGTTGGACTTGGGATGTCCTTGCCCATCGCTTAACTAGTGGTTCTCTGTTGCTATTTGCTTTATTTATGATCACCGATCCGCGTTCCATTCCTAATGCTAAAGTGGCGCGGTTAATTTGGGCTTTTGCGATCGCAGTTTTAGCATTCATTTTCCGCAATGTGTTTTTCAATGCTGATGCGATGTTTTATGCATTATTTCTGATCTCACCGTTCACAGTTTTATGCGATCGTATCTGGAATGCACCACGATTCCAATGGTTACCCAAACGCTATAGCGCTTTACCTTCCAACTAAAACCAATATGAGTGAGAGCGCTTCGGGCTCTCACTCATATTACTGATTTTCAAGGATAGATATATGAAAAAATTTCTGATTTGGATGCGTGTACTTTTAAGCACCGCCCTTGCTTGTTTAGTCGTTTTTGCCTACTCACCCGCAGTCTTTGCCTTCTGCGGATTTTATGTATCACAAGCCGATGCCAGTCTCTTTAATAAAGCTTCGCAAGTTGTGATAGCTCGTGATGGCAAGCGGACAGTTTTAACGATGGCAAATGACTATCAAGGAGATGTCAAAGACTTTGCTCTGGTTGTGCCAGTGCCAGTATTACTGAAAGAAAAGCAAGTTCGCATCGGTGAACAGAAAATTATTGATCGCCTTGATTCCTTTAGCGCCCCTCGCTTAGTCGAATACTTTGATTCCGACCCTTGCGCAAGATATGAAGCCTATGACAGAGTAACCCTTGCGGGCGCAACAAGATCTGCTGCTCCTGCAACGGAAGCAAAAACCCGTGGTGGTAATTATCAAGTCACCATCGAGGCTAAGTTTGCAGTTGGAGAATACGACATTCTGATTCTTAGTGCCAAAGACTCTGATGGTTTAGAATCTTGGCTAATAGACAATGATTACAAAATTCCCCAAGGAGCAAAAGAACTACTTCAACCCTATATTCGCCAGAACATGAAGTTCTTTGTGGCAAAGGTAAATATTGCGGAACTAAATAAAACAGGATCGCAATCACTAAGACCTCTGATGATGGCATATGAATCACCAAAGTTCATGCTGCCTATTCGCTTAGGAATGCTAAATGCTAACGGCGATCAAGATTTACTAGTCTATATTCTTTCACCCAAGGGGCAAGCTGAAGTAGCCAACTATCGCACGATCAAAGTGCCATCGGGTGATGATATTCCTGTCTATGTGAAGAGTGAATTTGGTGACTTCTATAAGTCCATGTTCAAGACTTCCTATGAAAAAGAAGGTCGCAAAGTTGCTTTCTTAGAATACGCATGGGATATGTCAAGCTGCGATCCTTGTTCTGCCGAGCCGCTCTCGCAAGAGGAACTTCGCAAAGCAGGTGTCTTTTGGCTGGATTCAAATATAAACACTTCTTCAGGTGGGCGTATTCGTCGCCCTATGCCGTTCCCAAGCAATAATGGTCGAGTATTTATCACACGCTTACATATTCGTTACAACCGCGATAAATTCCCCGAAGACTTAACATTTAAGGAAACCTCAAATCAAGAATCTTTCCAAGGCCGGGGCTTACATATTCGTTACAACCGCGATAAATTCCCCGAAGACTTAACATTTAAGGAAACCTCAAATCAAGAATCTTTCCAAGGGCGCTATGTTCTAAGACATGCGTTTAAAGGCGAAACCAACTGTGACGCAGGTAAAGAATATCAGCGATCGCTACGTCCACGATTTGAGCAAGAAGCTCAAAATCTATCTAAGTTAACAGGTTGGAATATCGCTGATATTCGCCGTAAAATGAACATCTCTAGTCTACCTGATCCTGTCCAAGTTCCCTTCTGGGAAAACATTTGGAAATAGTCACGGCTATTTTGCAAAGCAAAAAACAGTCACAGTAAGGGTTTAGGGTTTTCATTTTGCCGTAGGCAAAATGAAAACCCCTATATTTAATTCTCAAGGCTAGATTATGAAAAAATTTCTTGTTTGGATGCGCGTACTATTGAGTACTGCCATTTCTTGCTTAGTTGTCTTTGCCTATTCCCCAGCAGTCTTTGCCTTCTGTGGCTTTTATGTATCACAAGCCGATGCTAGTCTCTTTAACAAAGCTTCGCAAGTTGTGATAGCCCGTGATGGCAAGCGCACAGTTTTAACAATGGCAAATGACTATCAAGGAGATGTCAAAGACTTCGCTCTGGTTGTGCCAGTGCCAGTATTGTTAAAAAAAGAACAAGTTCGCATCGGCGAACAGAAAATCATCGATCGTCTTGATTCCTTTAGCGCTCCTCGATTAGTCGAATACTTTGACTCCGATCCCTGTGCAAGGTATGAGGACGATGGATTATTAAGTCCTGTGCCACTACCTTCTACTGTTGCTCCTACAAGCAAATCTAGAGCGCGTCGTGATAATTATCAAGTCACCATCGAAGCTAAGTTTGCAGTTGGAGAATATGACATTCTAATTCTCAGTGCCAAAGACTCTGATGGTTTGGAATCTTGGCTAATAGACAATGATTACAAAATCCCCCAAGGAGCAAAAGAAATACTTCAGCCATATATTCGCCAAAACATGAAGTTCTTTGTGGCAAAGGTGAATATTGCGGAACTAAATAAAACAGGATCACAATCACTAAGACCTCTAATGATGGCATATGAATCACCAAAGTTCATGCTGCCAATCCGTTTAGGAATGCTAAATGCTAACGGCGATCAAGACTTGCTAGTCTATATTCTTTCACCCAAGGGGCAAGCTGAAGTAGCCAACTATCGCACGATCAAAGTGCCATCGGGTGATGATATTCCTGTCTATGTGAAGAGTGAATTTGGTGACTTCTATAAGTCTATGTTCAAGACTTCTTATAATAAAGAAGGGCGCAAAGTTGCTTTCTTAGAATACGCATGGGATATGTCAAGCTGCGATCCTTGTTCTGCCGAGCCGCTCTCGCAAGAGGAACTTCGTAAAGCAGGTGTCTTTTGGCAAGACTCTTCAGATTCTGTTCAACCATCAAGCCGCCGTTTTCCTCCTGTCATTACTAATGATGGTCGAGTATTTATTACACGCTTACATATTCGTTACAACCGCGATAAATTCCCCGAAGACTTAACATTTAAGGAAACCTCAAATCAAGAATCTTTCCAAGGGCGCTATGTTCTAAGACATGCGTTTAAAGGCGAAACCAACTGTGACGCAGGTAAAGAATATCAGCGATCGCTACGTCCACGATTTGAGCAAGAAGCTCAAAATCTATCTAAGTTAACAGGTTGGAATATCGCTGATATTCGCCGTAAAATGAACATCTCTAGTCTACCTGATCCTATGGATGTCCCATTCTGGGAAAATATCTGGAAATAATCACCTGCTATAGGGATTTGTTACAAAAGCTTATTTGGATAACTCATGAGTTGTCTCAATAAGCTTTTAGTTTCACTTCAATTTTATTAATTCTTCTATCTTGCTTGATTATAATGATATTGAATTATTTTGATAATTTTTAGCAGTCTTATAGTAATTTAAACCTGCTAGGAATCATGAAATTTTTGTTAAAAATGTTGTAAAGTAACAACTTTAACAAAAGATCTTCGTTCTTATTACAGCGTAAAGCACTGTAATTTTCATGCCACTTATCCTTAAAGCTATTATTTTGCATAAGTGTGCAAAATAGTAAATGTCTATGAAAGCCCCAGATCACCCTGAGAATGAAGAGAGCCGTATTACGATGCTGCGATCTCTAGATATTCTCGATACTGAACCAGAAGAGCGCTTTGATCGCCTAACTAGAATTGCAAAGCGTCTATTTGGAGTACCGATCGCATTGGTTAGCCTCGTCGATGTGAATCGCCAATGGTTTAAATCCTGTCAAGGTTTAGAAGTAACGGAAATGTCCCGCGATACATCCTTTTGTGGTCATGCCATTTTAGGTGACGATATTTTTATAATCTCTGATGCCACATTGGACGATAGATTTTATGATAACCCTCTAGTTGTTAATGAACCGAGAATTCGCTTTTATGCGGGAGTCCCACTAGTAATCTCTAATGGAATTAAGGTTGGTACGCTCTGTTTAATTGATCGAGAACCTCGAAGTCTCAGTGATGAAGACAAAGAGCTACTATGCGACCTTGGGAAGATGGCAGCTCAAGAGCTAGTTTCATCCCAATTAGCAACTATTGATGAGTTGACCCAAATTTCTAATCGACGCGGATTTATTTCTTTAGCGATCCATGCACTAAATCTATGCAAGCGCATGAATAAGCCAGCTTCTCTATTCTTTTTTGATCTAGACTTCTTTAAAGAAATCAATGATCGCTTTGGACATGCGGAAGGAGATATTGCATTAATTAATTTCAGTAAAATCTTGCAAGATGCTTTCCGTCAGTCAGATGTAATCGGCAGATTAGGAGGTGATGAGTTTGTGGCTTTATTGACTAATGCTAATCAGGTTGAAACGAAATTGATTTTACATCGGTTAGAGCAATTACTAGAAGAATTTAATAACCAAAATACAGTCCGAGGGTACGATATTGCTTGCAGTGTTGGTATAGCCGCGTTTGATCCAAGCCGACATCAATCAATTAACGATCTTTTAGCTGATGGCGATAGCATGATGTACGAGCAAAAACGCAACAAGAGGACAAGATAATGTTTTGTAATTCTCTTGATCTCAAATTACGGGCTTATCAGGCAGCACAAAGCGCTGCCTGATAAGCTTTAGGATTTAGTTCTTTTTCCGTCCTTCTGAATCATAATAATCAGGTTTAACAATTTGCTTAGCTCTAGCGATCGCTAAAGCATTATCTTCAACATTCTCGACAATTATCGAACCTGCCGCAATATTCACATTTTCACCAATTTGAATGGGCGCAACGAGAACTGAGTTAGAACCAGTTTTGCTGCGATCGCCGATGACAGTTGGGTGCTTTTTGAAGCCATCATAATTAGCTGTAATCGTTCCTGCACCAATATTTACTTGCTTGCCGAGTGTGACATCACCCAAATAGCTGAGATGGGCGGCATTTGTGCGATCGCCAACTTTGGCATTTTTAAGTTCCACAAAATTACCAATCCGACATTTTTCACCCACATTGGACTCGCCCCGAATTCGCGCAAATGGGCCAATTCGGCAGTTATCTGCAATTTGGCTATCTTCGATCACCGAAAATTGAACAGAACAGTTCTCGCCAATAATACTGTTTGACAATAGACTTGAAGGCCCAATCGTAGTCCCTTCACCAACCTTAGTATTACCCCGTAAATGGGAATGTGGCTCGATAATCACATTCGGCGCAAGTTCCACTTCATCATCAATGGTAATTGTTTCAGGAAGTAGCATGGTGACACCAGCCTTCATCCATTTTTCTCGCGCTCTTTTTTGCAAGATCTCGTAAGCATGAGATAACTGGATGCGATCGTTAATGCCAAGACTTTCATCGGGATCTTCTAAATCACTGGCATAAACTGAGGTGAGATAGTCAAATACTTCAGTCAGATAATATTCCTTTTGAGCATTATTAGTAGTGAGCTTTGGCAGAGCCTGAGCCAATTCTTGCCAATCAAAACAATAGACACCTGTACTAACACGCTGATTGAGAATCTGCTCAGGATTACAGTCGCGATGTTCGATAATTTTTTCGATTCGCATGTCGCGATCGCAAAACACACGACCATAACCAGTTGGATTAGAAAGAATGCCTGTAAGTACTGTTGCAGAAGCCTTGTGTTGGCGGTGGCTATTAATTAAGGCTTGAATAGTTTCTGTACGCATTAAGGGTGAATCCCCTGTTAATACTACTAATTCACCTGTAAAGTCAGACAGAGGTTCCATTAGTTGCTGAATTGCATGACCTGTGCCTAATTGTTCTGTTTGTTCGGCAAATTCCAGTTGGGGATAATCGGCAAGAGCTGCTCGAACTTGATCGCTGCAATAGCCAATGATTGCAATACGGCGATCGGCTTGTAGCGCATCTGTAGCATTGAGAACTCGCTCAACTAATGATTTACCGCCAAGAGGTTGTAGTACTTTGGGTAACGCTGACTTCATGCGCGTTCCTTTGCCCGCCGCCAATACTGCTACTGCTAACATGATTTTTCTATTTCTCCGTTGATAAATTTACTGTACTCAGGGGTTGAGAGGGTATTTGAGAAGCTTTTACCCCCTCTAACTCCCCCTTGCAAAGGGGGAGGATTTAAGTTTCCCCCCTTTGCAAGGGGGGATTAAGGGGGGTAAAAGCAGAGATTTATGCCTAGCTAGGGGACTTCTCAAACATGCTCTAAGATTTCATCCATTTGGACGGCTCATTTGCTCAAGATCAAGAACTTCGGCTAGCTTCTCCTCTGTCATTAATCCCTTGTCCAAAACTACTTGACGTAGGGATTTACCTGTTGCTAGGGATTCCTTCGCGACATCGGCAGCATTGAGATAACCAATGTGAGTATTTAATGCTGTTACCAGTGAAAGGCTACCTTCGGCATAGGCAAGACAGCGATCCTCAACGGCAACGATTCCTCTAATACATTTCGCCGCGAGAGTATCGATCGCATTGCCCAAAATTTCAATACTCTGAATCAAATCATAGGCAATCAAAGGCATCATCACATTTAGTTCCAATTGACCAGCCTGAGCCGCAAAGGCGATCGCCGTGTCATAGCCAATCACCTGATAGCAAACCATATTCGTCATCTCAGCAATCACAGGATTATATTTGCCTGGCATGATTGATGAGCCTGGTTGTACTGGTGGCAATTGGATTTCGCGCAAACCTGTCTTTGGCCCTGAATCCATCAAACGCAAGTCATTAGCAATCTTGCAAGTATCTTGAGCAAGGTTACGGATTGCGCCCGATACATTTACAAAGGGAGCCATGCTTTGCATTGCTGCCATTAGGTTACTAGCTGGTGTTAGCTCAAACCCTGTGATATCGCTGAGCTTTTCGGCAACGCGATCGCAATACTGCGGATGTGTATTTAGTCCAGTACCAGAGGCACTACCACCTAAACCTAAGCTTTTGAGATCATTCGCCGCTAGGTGAATACGTTTGACGTGATCGCTAATAATCTGCGCATAGGCTTGAAACTCATCGCCGAGTCTGACGGGGACAGCATCCTGTAAATGGGTGCGTCCAGATTTAACGATGCCAGCAAATGCGATCGCCTTAATCCGTAGCTGCTCATTGAGATTTGCTAAAGCAGGAAATAGGACGTGATCAAGTGCTAATAATGCCCCAATCCTAATCGCTGCAGGAATCACATCATTAGTAGACTGTCCATAATTCACATGATCATTAGGGTTTACATTTTGGTAATTGCCCTTAACGTCACCCAAAATCTCAAGGGCGCGATTGGCTAATACTTCATTGATATTCATATGATGTGATGTACCAGCACCCGCTTGATAGACATCAACGACAAACTGTTCGCGTAAATGCCCATCTAATATTTCATCTGCTGCTGCCGCGATCGCCATACCCATCCCGACAGGAATACAACCGAGTTCGGCGTTTACTAATGCTGTTGCTTTTTTGATCAGTAAGCAAGCATCCACAAAGGTAGGCAGAGGCTTAAGTCCACTAATTTTAAAGTTATCGATCGCCCTTACAGTTTGGATACCATAGTAAACGTCATCGGGTAGGGACATTTCCCCCATAGAGTCGCGTTCGGTTCTAGTCATAGGAATCTTGGGATCGGCTGTTTTTTTAGATATGCGTTATAGATTAATGTTAACTTGGCAGGTCGAGATTAAATTCATTTATTTGCACTAAAGAATGGCGATCGCTCTAGAACATATCTTTTTGCTATAATCCTAGTGGCTAAGCCATATTCAATCAATTAGCCAAAGATAATGATGTTTTTATGATTATCGTTTGAGAACCTAGTACTTTAGAAAAAATCAGAGAAATGGCGGAACCATTCTTTGACCTGAGAATTAAACTTGCAGTTGATGTATCAAGAGGAATTCTAGCTGGTGGTGGTGAACTTCATTTTGATTGCGAGCAGTTATTGCTAGATGATGGTAGTCAACAAGAAAATACCTGGGGTGCGGATTGGTATTCTCAAACGAAAGAGGTCGGGTTTGAGTCAATTATTAACATTCGTCCTCGTCAACAAAATATGATAATGGAAGTCAGGGATTTACAGCTCAAATCGAGAATTGAAAAAATAGTTCGTTATCTTTTGGAGGTGGTGTAATGGAACGTCAAAGTCTGTATGAAAGATTTAAACTTTTAAGTTGGCAGCAGCAGATTGGCAATATCGCTTCAACTCTTGCTAATATATCGCGCTATGCAAATTCTCCTGCTTATGATGAACTAACAAAACTTTCTCTGCGTGAGGCAGCTTTAGCTATTGATTGGTGCGTGCCGAATGTTCCACAGCAGTTTCTGCTAGAGCTGGCGATGATGCATAGGGAGTTGCTTGCTTGGTGGCAAGTTTTTCCTGTGGAGCCGCGATCGCTGTTATCTTTGCATACTCGCCATCAGTCAGATCGTTTATTGGTGATGGCGGGATTGATGATCGGTGTGGATAGCGATCTGCAATCTAGCGATGTGGTTTCTGAAACTAACAGATTACGTGGTGTTGATATTTCAATTGTAAAAGAAACTGTTGTTTCTGCTTAGTTACAATTGAAAGTAGTGGTATAGATTCGCGATCGCTATATCAGGCGATTGTTTAAATACATCTGCTTTTAATACTTTTGCTATAATTACTGATAATTATATGACTTAGGATGCAAATCATGAGTATTGCCTTAAAAATTGAACAAGAGCAGTTTATTCAAAAAAAGCTGAAAAGTGGTAAGTATAACTCTGCTGATGAGGTGATTTTTGAGGCGTTTCGGTTGCTTGAGGAAAGAGATCGGCATTACGAACAATGGCTGCAAGATACTCGCCAAAAGGTGGCTGATGGTCTAGCTCAACTAGATCGGGGTGAAGGGCTGGATGGTGAAAGTGTGATGGCAAGGTTGAAGGAACGGATTCGTAATGCTCGTGAGAATCATCAATGACAAGCTACATTATTTCTCCATTAGCAAGTCGAGATTTGGATGATATCTTTGACTATTTTGCTGAGTTTAGTGTTGATGCTGGCGAGAGATTTGTTGATGACTTCAATAAGAAATGTCGTAACTTAGCAGCTTTTCCTCATATTGGTCGCGCCTACACTGAGATAGAGGCTTCTTTGCGTGGTATTCCTTTGAGTGGCTATATCATCTTCTATCGAGTGAATGAGAACTCCATAGAGATTGTCCGAGTGGTAAGTGGGTATAGAGATTTAGATTCTTTGTTTACTGAAAGTAATGATACAAATTAGCGATCGCGCTTATCAGACGATCGCAATACTACATCTGCTTTTAAAGCTTTATGCCCCTAAACTTGAGCTTTGGCAACTTGAGAAACTATCTAAGGTCTTCAAGTTTTTTCAATAAAAGATTTACAAACACAATAAAAGCGCCTCCTTCGTCTGGAGAGGGATCGACTAAACGATGAGCAGATGGATTACGAAAAGCGCCTACAATACCAGCATATAAATCTCGATACCCACTTTGTTCTGAAGGGACAGAAAATTTCGACTCTAAAGTTCCATTTTTGCCAAATACTTTGCTCACAAGGCTCTGTCCTGTTTGATTAGGATCAGATATATTCCCAACATCTCGCAATCTTTCCTCTAAAATCACTCCTGCGGTTCTTACGGCAGAATCCCACAGTTTTGGATCACTTCCTCCTGTAGCCAAAATGGGAAAACATCGCTTTGTAAGTGCCTCGTCAAAATCACTAGGATTAGCTAGAGGGTTCAAATAATTGATAAAAGAGGTGTCTGGAGTATTAAAATCATTATCTACAGCAGTATAGATATTACCTGTTAGAGTACAGTACCAAGTTTCAGGGATAAGAAGCCTATAAGCGTCTTCTGAAGTACTGTTATGAGTTGCTCGGTTAGTTTGATAAAGAAGCAGCTTATTTGTAGCCAAAGCATTTAAGCTACCTTTGGTTATGCCTATATCTTTTAATTCTTGCTCTGTACCTTTATAATTCAATATCAAGAATTGATAAACCCCTTCTGTAGGTATGATAGCCCATTGTATGCGAAACTCCTCGTTTAGATTTTCATCTTTAACATTTTTAACTAGCCATTTTGCGACCTTTTTTTGATTGTCTGTTAGGTTATACATTCCAATTTTCTCTTTTAATATAGCAATTGACAGCCATTGTTATGATAGGGAAAAAGCTAAAATAATTAAAACTACAACTCTCTACTTTCAAGATCGAGGCTTACTTTTATAGTATTGAGCTTACTATTATGCTCAATAACCTTATCATACTGTAATCGTCCAACCACAATCCCAGCATGAATCCCAAGCCTCTCAGCAAAATTAATCACATCCTCACGCGATCGCAGCGCAGATAACTCCACATCATACTCTGATGGAATTAAAAACTCCCTTGCCCAAGCATTTGCCTCATCCTCCTGCTGTGACTCAAGGCGATCGCCATGACTAGAATCATCAAGAAAAATATCCTTCTTATCGTGCAGCAAAATATGCGCCGCCTCATGGAAAAAAGTAAACCAAAAGCGATCGTTCTGTTTGCCATACAACGAAAGCTGAATCAAAGCTCTGTGCGGATTTAGCCAACGCGCCACCCCACTTGTATAAGCACAAGGAATCGCAGGGACGATCGCCAAAATCACACCCGCCTCATTACATAAGCGCTGCATCTGCGGCATAAATTCCGCTTGAGATAAAACCGTCAGCTTCCGTATCTCTTGAACTGCCTTCTCAAACTTGGCTTTATTGTATTTAGGAACCTCAGCCTTTTCTGCTTCAATCTCACCCAAACGCAACCAAGTTGAAATAGCACCTACATTACTTTGCTCCTTGCGAGTGCGGCGAAAGGCTACCTGCTTTTGTTCATAACAAGTTTCCCAATTATCAGGAGAAGCCACCCCAAAAAGTTGAAGTAACTCCTTCACAATCTCAGGCTTGTTTTTAGCATCTAATCGTCGCTTGGTGATCGCTCCCTGCTTCATTAAATCCTTAACAGGAAGGCGATCGAGCCAAGGAACCCAAGACTGTAAACGCTCTCTTTCTTCAATTTGTACTAATTGAGCGCGATATTGAGCCTCTCTCCGCAGCCAAAACTCTGGCGTACTGCCAATCACCCGTGATAGCTTTTGGGCAGACTCTTCAGTAATGGGAACCTTGGCATTAATCAATAAACTAACGTGTTTTTCGGTATAGCCCAGACGTTCAGCTAGTTGCGCTTGCGTCCAGTCGCGTTCTTCAATCGCATCAACAATGGTATCCCCTGGCGGTGACACCCATTCTGGAGTAAAGGAAAGATCTTGTTCAGTCATGGTAATCTCCAATAAATACAATACAGACTTCAGTTACTTTTGCCCAGTCAATACCGCCATCTTCCTTATATGGAATTTGAGCATTACTTGGTTCAAATACAAGCCGTTCAGCACCTTCCAGAGATACAGCAAACTGTCCTAAGCGATCGCCTTTTAAAGGGTGAGGCTTTCCATAAACTAGATCCTGCACGGATTCGGCTGCAATGAGGTCAGCTAGTCGGGCGCGTAGTTTTTTGGAACTTGACTTTGATTCGCAAAACTTACGCAGTTTTACGTTTTTACAGCAAATTCCGATCAAACCCGCCACAAGAAGAGTAAACTAGAAGCATCACCAAATTGAAATAAAATATGGCAGCATATTCGCTT